>JAZSLD010000035.1:0-5696 GCA_045535195.1 Clostridia bacterium
TCGGGTTCGTTTACTATTACATGAATTTTTTCAACTCTGTGGTAGTCTGTTTCTGTAACTGTAATGTTCAAATTTTGATAATCGAACACGTCACCCGTTTCGGGAACTCTGTCGAGTTGTTCCATAACCCAACCGCTTATAGATGCAATTTCCTCATCTGCCTCTATACCGAACTGTTCGCAAAAGTCTTCAAAATCAGCCGAGCAGTCAACAATATATTTGTTTTCTTCGATAAGTTCAAAATCCTCTATAACTTCGTCATGCTCGTCCCAGATTTCGCCTACAAGTTCTTCTAAAATATCTTCCATAGTAACAATACCCAATGTTCCGCCAAACTCATCAAGAATAACGGCTATGTGCGACTTGTTGGTCTGGAGTTCTTTTAAAAGGTCGTTAATCTTTTCACTTCTTTGTACAAAAACCGGAACAGACATAAGTTCTTCTATACTTTTATCTGTAATACCCTCTTCATTATAAAAATCTTTAAGGTGGATAACACCTACGATATTATCAATACTTTCATCATACACAAGCAATCTTGAAAAACGTGTTTGTGAGAAAAGACGAGCCACTTCAATTTTATCTGCATCTATCGGCACAGCCTCAATATCTACACGGTGTGTTAAAACATCTTCTGCTCTCTGCTCGGTAAACTCTATGGCGTTTCGCAAAAGATCGCCTTCGTCAGTATCGATAGTGCCGTCCTGCTCTACCTCATCAACCAGAACAAGCAGTTCTTCCTGCGACATTTTAGCGCTTTCTTCAACTTTTATGATTTTTGCAAGGAGTTTTTTCCACAGCGAAAACAAAAAGTTTAAAGGAGTAAGTATCCAGATGAGCAATCTTATAAAAGGCACCGAAAACATAGCAAATTTTTCAGGTGCGTCTTTAGCAATGCTTTTAGGCGAAATTTCACCGAAAATAAGAACTACCACAGTAATAACCGCAGTTGAAATAGCAGCACCGTAATTGGGAAAAAGATTTACAAAAAGCACAGTACCCATTGAAGCCAGCGCTATGTTTACAATGTTGTTTCCAACAAGAATTGTCGATAAAAGTTTATCGTAATTTTCGGCAATAGAAAGCACCAGAGTAGCACGTTTATCGCCTTTTTCTGCCATATTTTTGAGCCTTGTTTTATTAATAGATGTAAAAGCCGTTTCTGTAGCAGAAAAGTATGCTGACATCATGACTAATGCTACCATCACAAATATATAAGGCATAGGTAAAGGGTCCATTTTAAATTATTCTCTCCTTAAAAGTAATTGTTTTTTGTATTATTAAAGTCGGGTTCAGGTCAATTACGCATTTTATAAAAACACAAAAAGGCACGCCTGCGTAAAGCATATATTATACGCAGGTATGCCTGATAAATCATATCAATTATATAGTTTGCGTTAGAATTACTCCCGTCGCCGTCCATTATAGAATAAACCATTCCTTTCATAATGCTAAACTGATTATATCATACACTTAAAAAATAGTCAATATTATTTTTAATATTCACGCAAAAAGGCGTGGTTTCATAGTATATCATTAAAATATTGCACATATTGGGAGGTGCAGTTTATGGGTCTTACTGTACAGTCAACGCAAAAAGGTGCCTTAAAAGAGAGCGATATTACAGAAAACAGCAAAAACGTAATTGCTCTCGCAGGCAACCCCAATGTTGGAAAAAGCACAGTATTCAACGCTCTTACAGGACTAAAGCAACACACCGGAAACTGGCCCGGTAAAACTGTTGCCAATGCAGTTGGTACTTTTACATACGAAAACAAAGAATTTACTCTTGTGGATTTGCCGGGAACATATTCTCTTATGTCAAATTCTAAAGAGGAGGAAATCGCACGTGACTTTATATGTTCGGCAAAAGCAGAAGCGGTAGTAGTTGTTGCTGATGCGACCTGTCTTGAACGCAACTTAAATCTTGTTCTTCAAATATTAGAAATTACTCAAAAATGCATACTGTGTGTAAACTTGATGGACCAGGCTGAAAAGAAAAAAATCAAAGTTGATATAAACAAGTTAGAAAGTATTCTCGGCATACCTGTTGTAGGTATATCTGCCGCACGCAGAAAAGGCACCGAGCCTTTGAAAGAACAGATTATTAACTTACGCAACCAGAAGTGCAATAATACTTTTACTCCAAAATACGATACCGTGATAGAATCAAGCGTATTCGCTATAGCAGATGCCATTAATGGTGCTTTTCCGCATATTAATCTCCCACCAAGATTTTTAGCGTTAAAGTTACTTTGCGGCGATAAAAGCATAATTAATTCCATTCAAGCATCGGCAAATTGCAATTTTGCAAACAATGATGCTGTAATGAATACAATAGAGCAAGAACGGATGCGTTTAGCAGAAGTCGGCGTTACAGAAAGCAACATAACCGACAAAATAGTATGCTCCGTCGTTGCCGAGTCAGAAAACATAGCAAAAGAATGTGTTACGACTCAAAATGATGAATACGCTTTATCCGATATACGTACCGACAGAATTTTAACATCAAAAATATGGGGAATTCCCATTATGCTTTGTATGCTCGGCATTATATTCTATCTTTCTATTGCGGGCGCAAATTACCCGTCGTCACTACTATCACAATTTTTCAATAATATAGAAAATTATCTTATTATGTTTTTCAGCAGTATAAACACGCCGCAATGGATAACAAACATACTCGTTTCGGGAATGTATCGCACTTTAACATGGGTAATAGCGGTTATGCTGCCGCCAATGGCAATATTTTTCCCTCTTTTCACTTTATTAGAGGATTTAGGGTATTTACCAAGAGTAGCATTTAACCTTGACGGCGTTTTTAAAAAATGCTGCGCTCACGGCAAGCAATGTCTTACAATGTGTATGGGATTGGGTTGCAATGCCGCAGGTGTAACAGGCGCAAGAATTATAGACTCACCACGTGAAAGGCTGATAGCAATTATAACAAACAGCCTTGTACCTTGCAACGGCAGGTTCCCTACCCTTATAACGATATCAGCAATATTTATAGGCACATCTTTTGCCTATGCCGGAAAATATGCAATGGCAGCGATAGCCGTACTTGCAATAGTGGTGATAGGAATTTGTGCCACATTTGCAGTATCATACATTTTGTCAAAAACAGTTTTAAAAGGAGCACCATCACAGTTTACTCTTGAACTGCCGCCGTTTCGCAAACCAAAAATCGCAGAAGTTATTTATCGCTCGGTTTTTGACAGAACTTTATTCGTGCTTGGGCGTGCGGCTGCAGTTGCCGCACCTGCAGGTGCGCTGATATGGCTGGCGGCAAATGTTTATATAGGCGGATTATCAATTCTAAATCACTTGGGAACATTCTTAGACCCGTTTGCAAAACTTCTTGGTTTAGACGGATATATACTACTATCGTTTATACTCGGCATACCTGCAAACGAAATAGTTATGCCAATATTGATTATGTGCTACACGGCATCAGGACAGTTGGCAGAACTCGGCACACTTGCCGACACGGGAGCGCTTCTTATTGCTAACGGTTGGAATATTATAACGGCCATAAATGTTATGTTGTTTTCTCTATTTCATTTTCCGTGCGCCACAACACTTATTACAATACGCAAAGAAACAGGAAGTTTTAAATGGACAGCAGTTTCTTTTATAATACCTACCGCTATAGGAATTACGGTGTGCTTTATAATAGCGCAGGTATCAAAAATATTTATATAGCAAAAAAGGCTGAGCATATAACGCTCAGCCTTTAAAGTTAAAATTCAAATTATTTATTGCCTAAAAACATATTGATTTTAGCGATTAATTCATCAGCGTCAACACCGTGAACCGCACAAGCCTCTTCAACAGTTTCCCCACTTGCTGAAGGACAGCCTAAGCAGTGCATACCAATCTCAAAAAAGAAAGGTGCTGTTTCAGGGTCAATTTTCAATACATCTGCAATGATAGTGTCTTTTGTAATCATAGCCATTTTTATATTCCTCCATTTCAACAAATGTTAATATTAACACTATAATTATATAATTTTTATTATCAAATTGCAATACCCAACTTTAGTATTATATAATTTTTTATTTTTATTTAGCAAATTTTTCTCTGCCGCTTTCATAAAGATTGTTGCCTGCTGCATCTATAATAACTGTAACGGGAAAATCTTCAACCTCTAACCGACGTATAGCCTCAGTGCCGAGGTCGTCATAGGCAATAACCTCACTTTTTTTAACGTGCTGCGCAAGAAGTGCACCTGCACCGCCTATCGCGCCAAAATACACACAACCGTATTTTGTCATTGCATCTATTACATCAGGCTTTCTAAGCCCTTTGCCTATCATTCCGGTTAATCCACGTTTTATAAGTTCAGGGGCATATGCGTCCATTCTTCCGCTGGTAGTGGGGCCGCACGAGCCTATAACTTCGTCTTCTCTGCACGGGCACGGACCAACGTAATATATAATCTGTCCGTCAATATCAAAGGGGAGGTGTTCGCCCTTATCTAAAGCCTGGCACATACGCTTATGCGCAGCATCACGACCGGTATAGATAACACCCGATATTGTTACATTATCCCCTGCTTTTAAAGTTTTAAGTTTTTCTTTAGTTAAAGGAGTTGTAATATTCATAATAATTCTCCTTATTATTTAACCTTATTGATATCGTACGGGGTACTTTGGTATACGTAATAATTTAACCAATTCGAAAAAAGCAGATTTGCATGGGAGCGCCATCTTACCTTTGGTGTTTTGGTGTAATCATCATTTGGGTAATAGTTTACGGGTACATCAATGGGCAATCCTGCCTCTAAATCCCTTACATACTCTTTATGGAGAGTGTCGGCATCGTATTCTGAATGACCGGTAACAAAAATGTTCCTTCTGTCTTTACTTGCAACAATATAAAGACCTGCTTCGTCGGACTCTGCAAGTATATGCAGTTCAGGCACTTTTTCAACATCTTCACGGCGGATTTCAGTATGGCGTGAATGCGGAGCGTAAAAATAATCGTCAAAACCACGCAAAAGTTTGCTTTTTTTACGCATAACCTTATGCTCAAATATACCAAACATCTTTTTTTCAAGCGGATATTTGGGTATGCCGTAATGATAGTGAAGTCCTGCCTGAGCCGCCCAGCAAATATGAAGTACACTCGTTACATTCTGCTGTGTCCAATCCATAATTTCTTTAAGTTCTTCCCAGTAATTAACGTCTTCAAATTCCATCTTTTCAACCGGTGCACCGGTTATAATCATACCATCGTATTTATTTCCTTTAATCTCGTCAAAGCCTTTATAAAATGCCTGAAGATGCTCGGCAGGAGTGTTTTTTGACTTATGTGTTTTCATATGCAAAAAATCAATTTCAATCTGCAAAGGGGTATTACCCAAAAGGCGAAGCAGTTGAGTTTCTGTAACAATCTTTGTAGGCATAATATTTAAAATGACAAGTTTTAAAGGACGGATATCCTGTTTTAACGCTTTTTTCTCCGTCATAACGAAAATATTTTCGCCGTTTAAGATTTTTGTTGCAGGAAGTTTATCGGGGATTTTAATGGGCATTTTACCCCCTCCTTTCAATAAGGCTTAAAAGAGCATCTTTTGTATTAAGCAATGGATTTTCTATAACTGCACTTTGCAGTTTTGCAAGAGTTTTTCCTATAGCACTACCCGAAATGCCAAGTTCCATTAAATCATTACCGTTTACAGCAAGGTGCTT
>JAZSLD010000027.1:0-5591 GCA_045535195.1 Clostridia bacterium
AAATCCGTCAGTCATGTAAATTATAAATTCATTATACATAAAAATTACCCTCTTGTCAATTTTCTAAACATAAAATTTTAAAAAATTATATATAAAAATTTTGTCAGTTTTTTCGTGCGGACAAAAATTAAAAAAGCCTTGAAAATTCAAGGCTTTTAACTTTTACAGAAACAAAAGTAGACCTATAATACACAAAATAACTGCCATAACCATTTTCTTTGTGGCTGTTTCTTTAAAAATCACTTTGTTTGCGATTAAAGAGAAAAGAATAGTTTTACCTGTCATAAGAAACATTGTATAAAGGGAAATTCCGCCTTTTTTTAGTATCTTAAGACTGATTATTTTGTATGCCATTACACATAGCGCAGATATCGATGCCATAATAAGCGAAAAAGGTGTTATAGCCAGTTTAAAGCCGTTTATTGCAAAAAATATACCGCTTCAACTAATCCCCATATAATATTATAGTTTTCAATAATAACATTATTAAAGTTACCCATAGTAAATTATTGCAATAAGTTTATTATCTAACAAAAAAGTTGTTAAAACCATTGACTTTTAAGCGAAAAATATGATAAAATCGTCATAACTATTATAGGCTAAGGTGCTGAGGTAAGTGGCGAATAAAAACGGAGAAGAAGTTTTTTACAACAAATATATACATTGCGGAGGCTTGTCGCCTTTTGACATTACGGTTTCTTACGGCGAACTGGACGGATTTT
Source organism: Clostridia bacterium (assembly GCA_045535195.1). Taxonomy (GTDB): domain Bacteria; phylum Bacillota; class Clostridia; order UMGS1810; family UMGS1810; genus SIG455. The sequence goes on from JAZSLD010000027.1 coordinate 723, forward strand.
CGTCTATGAATACAAATTATTCTCATGTTCATAATGAATGCGAAGTTTATATAGCAATAACGGGTAAAGTTTCTTTTATGGTTGAAAACCGTATATATCCGGTATTCCCCGGAAGCGTGGTAATTACCCGCCCTTATGAATATCACCATTGCATATGCCATACAAAAGATACTCACACACATTATTGCATTTGGTTTCCTGCTGAAAATAATGAAAAATTACTCGAAATATTTTTTAACCGTGAACTTGGCGAGAACAATCTGCTGACTTTGCCTGCGGATAAACAAAAATCGTTTTTTGCTGTGTGTAATGACCTTATGCACAACTCGGATACAGAGTTTTCAAAAAACTATAACTTTATGCGCTTTTTGCATTATCTTAATTCTGCTGAAACTTCTGATATACGTTCAAATTTGTATCCGCACGATGTATATCATACCTTAAATTATATAAACACTAAATTTACTGAGCAGATTTCCATAGCAGAACTGGCAAAAGAAGCGCACGTAAGTTTAAGTTCGCTTGAAAGACACTTTTTTGATGCTCTGCGAATGACACCATCAGTATATCTTAAAAATAAGCGTTTGTCTAATGCTGCGGAAATGCTTTATAACGGCTCATCTGTAACCGATGCGTGCTATAAAAGCGGATTTTCCGACCAGTCGAAGTTTATAACTCTTTTTAAGCGCAATTACGGTTTTACTCCGCTTCAGTACAAGAAAAAAGTAATCGGCGACAGAGAAAATTCAAAAACAACTGAATAGTAAAGAGGATAACGCCAATGATAAATTTTAAACCAGTTACGATAGACGATAAACAAATTTATGAGAAGTATTTAATAGACGGCAAAGAACGCGGCTGTGAATTTTCTTTTGTAAATCTGTATCTTTGGGGCAGACAGAATGGTGCCATAGTTGATGACCATCTGGTGCTGTTTTCGCAGTTTAATCAGCGTTCTGTGTATCCTTTTCCTGTAGGAGCAGGGGATAAAAAAGTTGTTCTTGATGCTGTTATACAAGATGCAAAAAAACGTGGTATACCATGCAGAATTACGGGAATACGCCCCGACCAGAAGAAAATTATAGAAAATCTTTATCCTGATAAATTTCGTTTTCATTGTGAACGTGGCAGTTTTGACTATGTATACGATATTTGCGACCTTGCCGAACTTAAAGGCAGAAAATATCAGAGTAAACGTAACCACTGTAACCGTTTTTATGCTACGTATCCTGATTACAGCGTACAGCCTTTGACGGACGATAATATACATCTTGCAAAATATATGGCTGATAAATGGTATAGCGACAAACTCGCTGAAAATCCCGATGCAGATTATCATATGGAGCGCAAAGCACTTGAAAAAGCGTTAAGGGACTATAAAAAACTCGGTATGGATGGAATGTTGCTTTTAATCGGGGGCGATGTTGTGGCTTTTACAATGGGCAATATAATGTCTGCTACAACCTTTGATGTTAATTTTGAAAAGGCACGTGCTGATGTGCAAGGTGCGTATGCTGTTATAAACCGTGAATTTGCCGCATATATACACAGTAAATATCCCGATATACTGTATCTTGACCGTGAAGAGGATATGGGACTTGAGGGGCTTAGAAAAGCAAAAGAAAGTTACTATCCGCACCATATGATTGATAAATGCTGGGCGTGTATGCTTGAGGACGAGTATGAATATTAATAAACCTTTAAAAAAACATATTCCGCAACTGAAAAAACTGTGGAAAGACTCATTTGGCGATACTGATGAAACTATAGACACTTTTTTTAAAACCGCATTCAGTAAAGACCGATGTATGTGCTTTTATAAAGACGGCGATATAGCGGCATCGCTTTATTGGTTTAACTGTATGTTTTACGATAAGCGGATTGCATATGTATATGCCGTGTCTACCGCAAAGCAATACCGTGGACAGGGCATTTGCCATAAACTTATGGAACATACACACGCACATCTTTTGTCCAGCGGTTATTCAGGTGCGGTTTTAGTGCCAGCAAATAAAGAACTTTTCGGCTTTTATGAGAAAATGGGGTATACCGCCTGCACCGCTATCGGCAGTATGCAGTGCGAAGCCTCTTGTGATAGCGTTGAAATACGCAAAATTGATGCAGAAGAATATGCTTGCCTTAGAAAATCTTTTTTGCCATTAGGCGGTATAGTTCAGGAAGGTGAAAATCTGGAGTATCTTTCTGCACAGGCACAGTTTTATGCTGGACAAAGTTTTTTGATTGCCGCAAGGGTAGAGGTTAATACTTTGCACGGAATAGAACTTTTGGGCGACACCTCATACGCACCGCAGATAACTCGTGCTTTTGAGTGCAAATCCGGTAATTTCCGTGTTGCCGGCGACGACCGTCTTTTTGCAATGTATAAAACTTTTGGCGGAGAAACCGGTGATTTGCCAACATACTTTGGCTTGGCATTTGACTTGTAATTATGAAAAATATTAAAAAAAGATTGACAACGTTTATATTTTGCCTTATAATATAAGTTGCATGGAGATTTTGGAGTGCACTTATTTTTATGGAATAAGTGTGCTTTTTTATGTAAAAATTTTTTGGAGGTAATTTAAGATGGCGAAAAATAATATTGTGGATTGGGAAACTATTACAAATTTTGTAATTGATTCTTTTGTTGGTTATGGAATCCCAAGAGAAGATGCAGAAATTTGCGCCGACATTTTGCTTGAGTCTGATAAAAGAGGTATTGAATCTCATGGTGTAAACCGCTTCAAACCTATATATCTCGACAGAATTAGAGACGGTATCCAGAACCCCGTTACAAATTTTGAAATAATTAAAGAAACACCTACCACCGCTGTTGTTGACGGACACGATGGTATGGGGCAGGTAATTGGCTATAAAGCAATGAAAATGGCGATTGCAAAGGCTAAAGAATACGGAATGGGTATGGTTGTTGTACGTAATTCATGCCACTACGGTATTGCAGGTTATTATCCCGATATGGCTTGCAAGGAAGGTTGCATCGGTATGACTGGTACAAACGCGCGCCCGTCTGTTGCGCCTACTTTCGGTGTAGAGGGTATGTTTGGTACAAACCCGCTTACAATAGGTATTCCTACCGACGAAGAGTTCAACTTCCTTATTGACTGTGCATCTTCAATTACCCAGAACGGTAAAGTTGAATATTATGAAAGAATAAATGAAGATGTTCACCCCGGAACTATTATCGGTCAGAACGGTGAGCCTATAGAGGGCGATGCAGGTGAAGCACTTAAAATGATTCGTAACGGTACGGCTGCACTTACAACTCTCGGCGGTATCGGCGAAGCACTCGGTGGATATAAAGGTTATGGCTACGCTATGGTAGTTGAACTTCTTTCTGCAGTTTTGCAGGACGGAAGTTACGGCAAAGCGCTTGACGGCAAGGACGCAGACGGCAATAAAGCACCTTACCACCTTGGTCATTTCTTTATAGCGATAGATACAAACCACTTCCTTGGCGAAGAACTCTGCAGAAAAAAAGCAGGCGAAATTATTCGTTCTGTTCGTAATTCCAAAAAGGCTCCCGGTGCTGAGAGAATTTACTCTGCCGGCGAAAAAGAATACCTTGTACGTCTTGCACGTAAAGACGGCGTGCCGATAAATGAGTCTGTACAGAAAGAAATTATTGAAGTGCGTGACCAACTTGGTCTTACACAGTATAAATTCCCTTGGGAGGATTAATAAATGGATATCAGACAGGAATCATTAAAAAAACATTATGAGTGGAACGGAAAGATAGAAGTTATCTCCCGTGCACCTATCAATTCAAGAGAGGACCTTTCTTTAGCATATACTCCCGGTGTTGCAGAGCCTTGTCTTGAAATAAGCAAAGACGTTAATAAATCTTACGAACTTACCCGCCGTTCAAACCTTGTTGCTGTTGTTACAGACGGAACTGCCATTTTAGGTCTTGGTGATATCGGCCCTGAGGCAGGTATGCCCGTAATGGAGGGTAAATGTGCGCTTTTTAAAGCGTTTGCTGATGTTGACGCATTTCCGCTTTGCATTAAGTCCAAAGATGTTGATGAAATTGTCCGCACAATATATCTGCTTTCGGGCAGTTTTGGCGGCATCAATCTGGAAGATATATCTGCTCCCCGTTGCTTTGAGATTGAGCAGAAACTCAAGGAAATCTGTGATATCCCGATTTTCCATGACGACCAGCACGGAACTGCTATCGTAGTTGCCGCTGCGCTTATTAATGCACTTAAACTTGTTAAAAAAGAAATCGGTAAAGTTAAAGTAGTTATTAATGGAGCAGGCTCTGCAGGTATCGCTATAGGAAAGCATCTTATGAATATGGGTGTTAAAAATCTTACCTTCTGTGACCGATTCGGCATTATCTGCGAGGGTGACGAAAATAATAACCCTGCGCAAGAAGAGGTTTCAAAGGTAACTAACCTTGAACATAAAAAAGGCAACCTTGCCGATGCACTTGTCGGCGCAGATGTATTTATCGGTGTTTCTGCGCCAAATCTTGTAAATGCTGATATGGTAAAATCCATGGCGGCAGACGCTATTATGTTCCCGATGGCAAATCCCACACCAGAAATTATGCCTGACGTTGCAAAAGCAGCCGGCGCACGAGTTGTAGGTACGGGTCGTTCGGATTTTCCGAATCAGATTAATAACGTACTTGCATTCCCCGGTATTTTCCGTGGAGCATTGGATTGCAGAGCAACCTGCATAAACGAAGAAATGAAAGTTGCAACCTCGTTTGCTTTGGCATCACTTATACCTGACGATGAAATATCCGAAGATAATATCATCGCTCCTGCGCTTGATAAAAGAGTTGCTCAGGTTGTGGCAGAAGCCGTTATTAAAACCGCTAAAGAAACCGGCGTTGCAAGA
>JAZSLD010000172.1:0-4498 GCA_045535195.1 Clostridia bacterium
ACTTATGGCAATGGCTTTGGCAGCATCCAAAGGAGAGCCGCCGCCTATGCCCACAATAAAATCGCAGTTCTTCTCCGCTGCCAGCTTTCCGCCCTCTATGACCGACTGGATAGAGGGATTGGGCTTTACCTGATCGAAAATAAAATACTCCACGCCCTGACTTTCAAGGGCCTTGCACATATCGTCCAGTGCGCCGCATTTTTTAGCGGCACTGCCTCCTGTAACGATAAGGCAGCGTTTTCCAAAAGCCGCTATTTTATCGGCATTGTTTATAACTGCATTGACGGGCTTTTCGCCATCGGTTAAACGTGCGGCAATAATGCTTATTATATCAAACTCAGCGTCTTTGGTTTACAGAGAAAACGATTCTGTTCAATCGTTGTCTTTCGCCATACTTATATTGCTTTTGGCAAATCCGATTGCAATATTTGACGTCCGCCTTGTGCTTTCGGCAATATCCACATTGGGTATAATACTTTTAAATAACAAAATAAACAACAGACTACCAAAGTTTATAAAACCCAGTTTTTTAAGGGATACACTTTCGATGTCACTTTCAGCGCAAATAGCCGCTACACCTTTTTGCGTTTATTATTTTGGCACAATATCTGTTCTCGGTGTAATAACAAATCTTATAGCAGTACCGCTGATGCCATATCTTATGGGAACGGGAATTGCGTTTATGGCAATGCCAATTAACTGTATTGCAAAGTTTTTGTCCGACGGTATTTGGCTTATGGTGAATTTTATATTGTTTGTCGCAAACTATATACCAGCAATCCCGTTTGCACAGATTGAAATTAGTTTTATTGAATTTTTACGTTTAACATTGCTTTTAAGTTTTGTAGTGTATATAATTAAAAAGACCGTTACGTGCAGAGTGTTTTATAAAAACGCCTTACGTTTTATTCTGGCGTGCACAGCGATAGTTTTAATTTTCTTTCCGCCAACATCAAAAGATGTTAATTTAACGGTTATAAATGTTGGACAGGGCGATTGTACCCTTGTAGAATTTCCAAACGGTAAAACTATGATGATAGACGGCGGCGGTTCTGCAACAACCGACTACGATACCGCCGCAAAAATTATAAAACCTTATCTTACCCAAAACGGAATCAGAAAGATTGATTATGCGGTAATATCGCACTTCCACGCAGACCACGCAGGTGGTATACTTAATTTAGCAGACGATTTTTCGATAGGCTGCATTATTGCACCCGATTACTTTAAAGCAGGCAACGAAAATGTATTAAAATCTACTTTTGATATATGTTTTAAAATGGATATTCCGTTATATCTTATGGATAAAGGTGACAAATTTAATCCTGGAGAAAATATACTTTTTGAAGTGTACAGTCCCGAGGCTTTTTACAGATATAGCGAAAATGATGCTTCTTTGGTATTTAAAATCACCGCTTACGGAAAATCTGTACTGTTTACGGGAGATATAGAAAATTACACAAGGCATATTCTTGCTCAAAGCGGCGATGATATATCGTGTGATATTTTAAAGGCTCCTCATCACGGCGACTATTCAAGGGCAGACGATGATTTTTTAAATGTTGCAACACCTGAAATTGCATATGTTTGTGCAGGTGAGAACAACCCCTACGGTCACCCTGATGAAAGGACGCTTATACTATATGCTGTTAAAAATATTAAAGCATTCAGAACCGACCTTGACAAAACGATTAAGTTTACCATAAAAAGAAACGGAAAAATAAAAATTCACTAACAAAAGGAGTGAATAATTTTGCAAAGTATAAAACAACAAATTAAGGAAAAATCAATACATGGCGCATACCTTATATACGGCGAAGAAGATTTTTTGAAAGATTTTTATACTGAGCGTATAACAGAACTTTGCACCGAAGAAGGTCCTAAAGAATTTAACTGTATGAAACTTGGCACAGACAAAATCGACAATGATGCTGTAACAGAGTTTATAGTGTCTATGCCTTTTATGTTGGACAGAAAAATTCTCGTGCTTAAAAACAGCGGAATATTTTCTAAAGCGAACGAAGTTACAAAAAAATTCTGGACAGAAGTGCTAGAGACCCTGCCCGATTATATGGTTATAGTTTTTTGCGAAAGCACTGTAGATAAACGCAGCGCACTTTTTAAGGCGATATCTAAAAATCATACAGTTGAAGAATTTGCGTTAAGCAAAGAGGCCGATCTTATAAACTGGTTTGCAAGAATACTTGCCCAACACGGAAAGTCTATGACAAAAGAAGATATTTGTTTTGTTATAGAAAATGTCGGCAGAAATATGTATTTATTAAAAAGCGAGGCAGAAAAACTTGTTTCATTTACTGCAAACAAAGATGCCCTGATAGCGCATAATGATGTTGAAGCGTGCATCTGCAAAAGTTTAGAGGGCAAGGTTTTCGACCTTATAGACAACATAACCGCAGGCAACAAAAGCAAGGTTATAGACGGCATACGCGACCTTAAAACGCTGCGTGAACAGCCTGTAATGATAATTGCGCTTATCTTCAGGCAATTTTCGTTGCTACGCAAAATCAAAGTGTTTGAAAACGAGCCTGTATCTGTGATTGCACAAAAAACCAAACTGCGCGATTTCGTAGTAAGAAAAAATCTTTCGCAACTTAAAAGGTTTACCATGGACGACCTTGATAATGCCATATTTATGTGTAACGAAACCGACGAAAATATAAAATCAGGTTTGTGTGAACAATGGCTCGCATTGGAAAAACTGGCAATATCGTTAATGATTAAGGACTGATTACCATAGATAAATTTTACCCTAAAATGGCGGTGTGCCCATTTTGCAGGCAGTATATACAGATTGATACCGCCGTTTACAAGCAGATAATTGCAAACCGTGATACCGACGCTTTAAAAAGTGTGTTGCACGGCAGAGCAAACCGCATTAAATGTCCGCTATGCGGAGAGGAATTTTATTATGAGCACAACTTTTGCATATTAAACACAGACAAAAACTACGCAATCGCCTCCGTACCTAATATGCAAAATCCTCTGCCGAATGTTAAAACGGCTCTTTTTAACATACTCGGCAAGCGTAATTTTCGTTTAAGATATGTTCACGAATTTATATATGTTACAGAAAAGGCCAGAATTTTTGAATTTGACCTTGACGACAGAGTACTTGAAATTATAAAATATAACTATATTGCAAAACCGCAAAATCTTCGCACAAATGCTAAAATAATTCTTGTAAACACAACCGGCACCGCACTTGAATTTGCAGTATATGACGAGCTAGACAAACCCACAGCACATCATTGCGTGGCAATTGATACATATTTTAAAACAAGCACAAAACTTAATAAAGAACTAATAGATTTACCCATACTCAGTTGGAAAAAGATAGACCTTAACTGGGCAGAACAATACACAAAGGAGAATTTGAAATGATTAAAAATGCCGTAGTAGGACAATCGGGCGGACCTACCGCCGCAATTAATGCGACTTTAGCAGGTGTTATAGAGAATTGCCTTAAATCTGAAAATATAGGCACGCTCTACGGTGCCGTACATGGCATTGACGGTTTGCTTAAAGAAAATCTTATTAACCTTAACGACATATTTGCAGATGAAGCCAATATTGAACTTTTAAAGGTTACACCGTCTTCATACCTCGGCTCTTGCAGATACCGCTTAAAAGAGGAACAGATTGACGACGTTTTTACCGTTTTTAAAAAGTATAATATAGGATATTTTTTCTACATAGGCGGAAACGACTCTATGGACACCGTTGCAAAATTGTCAGAAAAAGCAAACGAATACGGCGTAAAAGTTATTGGTGTACCCAAAACTATAGACAACGACTTATACGGAACAGACCATTGCCCCGGTTTTGGCAGTGCGGCTAAATACATTGCAACATCTGTTATGGAAGTAACAAGGGACTGCACGTGTTACGATTTAAACTCTGTTACAATAATTGAAATAATGGGCAGAAATGCCGGCTGGCTTACTGCCGCATCGGCACTTGCACGTTGCAACGGCAACACCACCCCCGACCTTATTTATCTGCCTGAACGCCCGTTTATAATAGATAATTTTATTGACGATGTAAAGAAAAAAATTGAAGAAAAGCACAGTATAGTGGTTGCAATATCCGAGGGTATCCGCGACGAAAACGGCAATTACATATCAGAGCAGTCCGCAGCGTTTAAAGACGACTCGTTCGGTCACGGGCAGTTGGGCGGCGCAGGCAAAACATTGGAAGAAATAGTTAAAAACACTCTGCATTGCAAAGCACGTTCTATTGAAATAAACCTTTTGCAAAGATGCGCTGCGCATATGCTGTCGGCAACAGATATAAATCTTTCTGTTGCTATAGGCAATGCCGCAGTTGGTGCAGCCTCAGACGGCAAAAGTTGCGTGATGATGGCGTACAGACACAAATCTGCTGCACCGTTTGAAACAGATATTATTGCCGTTCCTATTGCGGGCATAGCAAATGCCGAAAATAAAGTTCCTGACGAATATATATCAAAAGACGGTAA
>JAZSLD010000002.1:0-2363 GCA_045535195.1 Clostridia bacterium
ATGTTAAGACCCTGCCTTATCCGGGATTCCCTACAGACGCACAGTCGCTTGTTATGACGGTTATGGCAACTGCACGGGGAACATCTATTATTAAAGAAAACATCTTTGGCGGCAGATTTAACCATGCGGGCGAACTTGCCAGAATGGGTGCAGATATCAGCATTGCCGATAAAATAGCCGTTGTGCGCGGTGTGCGAAATCTTTCCGGCTGTGATGTGGCCGCCGCAGACCTTCGAAGCGGTGCATCGCTTGCGGTGGCAGCACTGTGTGCACAGGGTGAAACCACAATCTCGAATGTTTGCTATATAGACAGAGGATACGAAAATTTCGAGCAGGCTTTGTCCTTGCTCGGTGCCGATATAGAGAGGGTTGACGAAAGTGACTGAACTTGAATATAAAAAAGGGGGAGGGGACCCCTCCCCGATATTCCCTGATAAGATTAATAAGCAACGGACAAGTTCCAAGGCTGTTGTTATAGCCTGCGTGTGCGTTGCTGTGTTTGTGTTGCTTTTGCTCTCGCCCGTTTTTAATATAAGCGAAATAACTGTTGTCGGCAACGACAGACTCGACGCCGAGTCAGTAATTAAAGCATCCGGCATTATGTCTGGAACAAATGTTTTTAAAGTAAATACAGCAAAAAGCGAAAAGCAACTTTCTACAATGGCGTTTGTGGACAAAGTTAATGTTATGCGCAAATTCCCCGCCAAGATAGAAATACACGTAACCGAAAGCAAAGAGATAGCGTATATATTCTTTATCGGCAACTATGTCGGCATAGATGAAACGGGAAAAATACTGGAAATAAAGCCAAAAGACGCTCAACTTGAACTGCCCATTATACTGGGTACAAACGTAACAGAGTTCGGTATGGGCAACCAGATAAAAATAGACGACCCTGCCAAGCAGGACGCGATATTCCAGATACTTAAACAGATAAATATAAACGAAATGCAGGCATTGATAAAAAACATTGACGTAGCCGACCTTGACGACATAAAATTCTTCACAACAGCGGAGTCAACAGTAAATATAGGCACTATGGACGATATTATATATAAGATTTCGTTTTTAAAGAAGATACTTGAAGAACCGGGTGATAAACGCGGTGCGGTGATTGATATGACAAATCCCGAAAAAGTCACCTACAGAGGAAGTTGATTTAAAAATAGTTTGGAATGGAGAAAATTATGAAAAACAGAAAAGCACAGACAGCCATTGCTATTGTGCTGTTTATTACCAGTTTTGTTATAGTTCTGCAATTTAAAAGCGTGCTTAAAAATTCAGGGCTTGACAGCACTCAACTTCAAAGAGTTGAAGACTTGCAGAGAGAACTGGTTAAAGAACAGGAAAAAAATATTGATTTGAACAGACAACTTCTGCAGGCTAACAGCACACTTGAAACCTACCGTGAAAATGCCCAGAAAAACGACAGCGGCTCTAAAGCCATGGCAGAGGAACTTAAAAATGCTATGCTTCTGGCGGGGCTTACAGATGTTGAGGGCAAAGGCGTTACGGTTGTTTTAAAAGATAGTAACGAGGCAACTATGGGTGGAGCGTCAAATTACATAATACACGACCGTGACCTGCGTGATATTGTAAATGAACTTATAGCATCAGGAGCAGAAGCCATAAGCATAAACGGAGAGCGTATAAGCGGCAAAAGCGCAATCCGGTGTGTAGGGCCTACCGTTACAATAAATAACCGCTACTATGCATCGCCGTTCACTATCAAGGCAATCGGCGATCCCGATACGCTTGAGGCGGGGCTTAATATACGTGACGGTGTGGTAGACGTAATGCGTGCTTTTAAGATAGATGTAACTATTACAAAGTCAAGCAAAATTCAAATTCCAAAATATAACGGAACGGTAACATTTAAACATGCCGAAGAAGTTAAAAGTGCTAAGGTGGAGGAGTAAGGGATGTTGATTTTTATAGCGGTTGCCGTAGGTGCATTGCTTGCGTTTGCGGTCGATTGGTACATACCTGTATCGCTTACTTCGTATGTGGCGATTATAATTCTTGCAGCGCTCGACTCTATATTCGGTGCGTGCAGGTCACACCTTGAAAAAAAGTTTGACTACACTATATTTGTAACGGGGCTTATCGGTAACTCTGCAATCGCGGCATTTTTAATGTTTGTTGGCGACAGGCTCGGCGCAGACCTGTATCTTGCCGCAGTTTTGGTGTTTGGTACAAGAATGTTCCAGAACTTTGCGGCTATCAGGCGATTTTTTCTTAATAAAACTATAGTTAAAAAGCACAAAAAAGAGGAAAACACCGAAAAAAACAACTCTGATTCCGTCAAAATCCCCATAAATGAGGAAGAAAATTGAAAAATTAATGAAAAATTTTAAAAATAT
>JAZSLD010000075.1:0-3726 GCA_045535195.1 Clostridia bacterium
AATCCGTATTTAATTTTTATTCTTTCAAGTTTGTCGAGCAATGGGCCTGCCAAAAACCACAGGAAAAACACAGTAGAAACTGCGTGGATTACATCGAACGAAAAACCAAGTACAAATGAAGAAACAATCAAATCTGCCGTAGGTTGCATATTCCACATCAGCACAGATGCAGGATTCATTATACCGCCGTATATAACAATGGCAGAGACAGCACCGAACACACATAAGTTTATACGTGTTTTGGCAATTATGCCTCTATTAAAGATAATACCTGCCATAAATCCAACTATCCCCATAGCAAACATCTGCCATGGTGTCCACGCCCCTTGCGCAGAGAAAAAGTTTGACACAAACGCAATAACAGCACCCGACAAAAATCCTGCTTCGCCACCGAAACACACGCCGATAATTATAATAAACGCTAAAACAGGTTTAAACTGCGGCAGCATAAAAAACGCCTCTCTGCCCAAAACCGCTATAGCGCACAAAACACTCAGCACAACCAATTCACGTGCATGCGGTCGCCGTTTTTCAAACAATATTACAAACGGCAGCAAAGTTTCGAGTATTATCATAAGGCTGATAAACATATATTTTCTGTCGCCAAGATGATATATACCGATATAAATTGTAAACGGTATGGCAACAAGCACCATAAGCACAGTAATAAACGTTCGTGCAGAGAATTTACTATTTACAGATGGCATATCTGCTTCCCTGCCACATAAAACCCTCTGCGGTATAAAGTTAGTGAGAGAAATCCCTGCAAATATAATGCTTAATATTTGCAAAGAAATATTTACCAAGCCATTGTATTTGTCTACAAATGCTGTTTGTACTATAAGAAATAATATAAGAAAAACAATACCCGATATGTAATTGCGTTTTACTTTTTTATCTGCTTTTTCTTGTTTGATTTCAGGCTTTTCTTTTGGCAAAATTTTATTTGCCTTCTTTATTTCTCCCCCGCAGGCAGATATTACATCCCCTGCCAAAACAGCATCGAAAATTACGCTGCGTGCCATTCTGTTAGCAGCCGTGGTATAAAAATTTTTGCCTGAAAAAAACTTCCTCGGTGATGCAGAACTTACAATATTGCCTCCGAAAAACATTGCGCATCTGTCGGCATATTCTGCGCAAAACTCTATATCGTGCGAAACCATTATAACAGTTGTTCCGTGCGATTTAAGTTCGGCAATAATCTGCGCAAACTTCTCTTTAAAATAAGCGTCAAAGCCTTTTGTTGGTTCGTCCAGCAGCAGTATGTCAGGCTTTGTCATAAGCACTTTTGCCAGTGCTGTGCGCTGCTGCTCACCGCCTGAGAGGTCGTATGGGTGCTTTTCAAGCAAGTTCTCAAGTTCGCACAGCGAAACTACATACGATATATCCTCTCCCCTTTGCGCAATTTCGCTTTCTACTGTTTTTTCAGTAAAAAGCACCTGCGGATTTTGCGGAAGCATAGATATTTTTCCGTCAACTTCAACCTTACCTCTATACGGCTTTGAATGTGCGGCTATAATTGACAATGCAGTGCTTTTACCTACACCGTTACCGCCGAGTATGGCGTAAAACTCACCTTTTTTTACAGTTAACGACAATCCTTTAATCACGTCGGGAAGTTGCCTGTCATACCTGAACCATACATCTTTTAAAGTTACTGCGTTATGTGAATTTTCATATGGTATATCTTTGGCAATGTTCTTATCTATACTTATTTTTCTATCCATACGTTCAAGCCATAGTTTGCCATCACGTACGGTAAGCGGGCATTCTTCGTCATTAGGTACGGCAAAATACACTTTCATAGGGGTTGGTAATGCCGCACTCATAGAGTGACCGGTGTCTTTTAAAATTCTTCCGACTTCATAAGGTGTACCATCGGCAATAACAGCACCGCTATCCATAACTACAACTCTGTCCGAAAGAGGAAACGCCTCTTCTAATCTGTGTTCTGTAAGTATAACTGTAGTGCCTATTTCACGATTGATTTTATAAAGTGTTTCTAAAAATTCACGTGCAGCAATGGGGTCAAGTTGACCTGTAGGCTCGTCCAAAAGCAAAATATCAGGCTGCATAACCATAACAGAAGCAAGATTTAAAAGTTGTTTCTGTCCGCCTGAAAGTTCAGATGTAGATTTATGAAACCAATCCTCTATACCGAAACACGACGCCATTTCTGCCACACGTGCACGTATATCGCCGTTGGAGTATCCCAGATTTTCCAACCCAAACGCAAGTTCGTGCCATACTTTGTCCGTTACAATCTGCGACTCGGGATTTTGCATAACATAACCTATTTTTTCGCTTTGTTCACGTTGTGTTAAGGTTTTTAAATCTTCACCTCTAAAAAGCAGTTCACCTCTTACAGTTCCAAACGGAGCAAGCGCAGGTTTTAAATGACGCAGAAATGTAGATTTTCCACAGCCCGACCTGCCGCAAACAGTAACAAACTCACCTTCGTTTACAGACAAGGAAATATCACGCAATGCAGCGTTTTCGCTATCAGGATAAGTAAATGTCAGATATTGCGTTTTAATAATTTCCATTTCCTTGCCTCCCAACATTCTATAATCACCGGCACAGCGCATAATGCAAAATATGCAAATGCCACACTTACACTGTACGGGGTTATATCCCCCACCTTTACAGTTGGAACATAACTATAATGCGTTGCTCCTATCAACATACCTGCAATGACATACGCACCCAAAACAAGTATGATACTCAATGTGAATTTGTCACGCTTATCAAAAACAAAATCAGAATACGCAGTTCTGCCGCTAAGACCATACCCACGGCTTTTCATACTGTCGGCTGTTTCGATAGCACTTTCCAAAGACCAACTTATCATTGCAGACAGTATTTTAAGACCTGATTTTGCCCTTTTTATCACACCGCCGTCCGTTATATCCTTGCCGATGCATTTTTGCCCTGCACGCACATGCATAAACTGTGTTTTAAAACGTGGCACAAACCTGAGCACCATAGAAAAAAAAAGCGAAAGCGACGGTATAACTCTGCCGAAAAGGTATATGAATTTATCGCTCGTCATCACTTTATTGTACGATGCAAAAAAACATATAACCGACGCAAGCATAGCGCCCATTGCAAAGCCGTATATAACAGACTCTGCCGTAAGCGGATTTCCGCTTGGCAAATAACATATAACAGTAACTCCGCCATGGTTGAACGCAGAGTTTATAACAGCAGTTAAAAGCATAAGCGGAATTATATATATGCTTACAAACTTTAATGTGCGCCTTCCGCTCGTAATTAACGCATAAGCAACTGCGCACGCAAAAGAAATACTTAAAAATACAGGATGTAATAATAAGCAGGAGAAGACTATTACAAAAGCAAAATATATAAAATTGACTATTGGATGGTATGTTTTAAATTCGTGCAATTAATCTCCTCCCCTTTCGTTATTATTTTAATCTGCCGTAGCCTGCCTGAACAACACATTCCTGACCAATCTCCGTAAGCATAAATTCTACCATTTTACGTGCAGGTGCATCTTTGGGTGTATCTTTTCTGATAACTACATACGTATTATTTGAAAGCGGATATGTACCATCGGCAATGGTTTCATCTGTCGGTGCAACACCGTCAATTTCCAAAAGTTTAAGTTCGGTTGATGTGCCGTAAAACGGATCCATATTATGATAATAGTAATAAATACTATAACCCAAACCGTAGCCTGAAGGATTGTCAGTTTTTGCCCCC
>JAZSLD010000112.1:0-3209 GCA_045535195.1 Clostridia bacterium
CGATATGGACTTCAAAGTAGCAGGTACTAAAGAGGGTATCACCGCTATACAGATGGATATTAAGATTGACGGTCTTACCTATGAGATTATCAAGCAGGCACTCCAGCAGACAAGAGATGCACGCTACCATATAATTGATGAGGTACTCTTAAAGGCAATAGACGCTCCCAGAAGCGAACTTTCACCTTATGCTCCAAAGATTGTTACAATGAACATTCACCCCGATAAAATCCGCGAGGTTATTGGTACAGGCGGCAAAGTTATTCAGAAGATTATCGCAGATACCGGTGTTCAGATTGATATCGAAGACGACGGTAGCGTATTCATTCTTTCTCCCGATAGTGCCGCTGCTGATAAAGCAGTTAAAATTATCGAGGGTATCGTAGCAGAGCCTGAGATTGGCAAAACTTACTTCGGTAAAGTTATGCGCATAATGGACTTCGGTGCATTCGTTGAATTCCTCCCCGGTAAAGAAGGTCTTGTTCACATTTCCAAACTTGACAACAAACGTGTTGAAAAGGTTGAAGATGTTGTAAGCGTAGGTGACGAAATTCTTGTTAAACTTATCGAGATTGATAAGATGGGCAGAATTAACCTCTCCAGAAAAGACGCTCTTCCAAAAGAATAATAACAATTAAAAAAGGCTTGGTTTTAAACCAAGCCTTTTTGTGTGCTTATTTAACTTTTCTGAAATACGGTAAAACATTTATCGGTGCCGGTACTGTGTGAGTACCTTTTTCGTAAACAGTTCCTCGTCAATCTTGTTGCCGTTCATAAATGCACCCCGGTGGCCGTCGTAAATCATATCGGGGCATACAAACGGGTGACCGATAAGTCCCTGAAAAATAGTATCGGGAACTAAAGTATTTATACCCTCGCCGCCCCATCAGACCTCGTTTTCAAGAAAATCAAATGCGTAGTTCATAATTGTGTATCTCTTTCAAGATTTGTTATTCTGTAATGATGTCTTTGTCAGCAGGAATATCTATTTTTGTGGTTTTAACTGTGTTGTCACGTTCTATCTGCAATGTGATGTTTGAATTTACATCGGTATCTTCCAGATCTGCCGCTGCAATAGTGAATTTGAATGTGTTAAAGATGTCGTTTTCCAATTCTTTAACAATTCTTATACCCACGACTGTAGTTTCAAGCGGGAAGATTGTGTTATAATCGATTGTGCCGTTTTCTATTGTAAGGCCGTCGGTATTTGCGCTTGTTGCCATAATGCCGAAGAAATCTGTAATATTTTTGTATGTATCTGCAGTTGGGGTGTTGTTAGTTACAAAAGCCTCACATATAGCAGATATAATCATATCAGCGTCAATTACATTGGTAACCTCGTCAATTCCGTATCCCGCAAGAGAAGCATCGAGAGATGCTTTTTCCCATTTGTCGCCGGTGACGTTTTTCTCTTTTGAATAAAGTGTGTCATCGGTTGCTATGAATTCGAAGTTGTATATATTATATTTAAAATTAAATGCAACAGCATCATCTGTTACTTTAAGTGTTATAGGAAATGCTGTTTCAACTTCATTAGAAGAAATGTTGAAAGTTCCGTTGTATGTGCCTGAAAAGGCGTCAAGGTCAACATTCAAAACGTCGTTATAAAGTTTTGGTGCAGTTTTTTTAACTGTCTCTGCGATTGTGGCAGGGTCTACAATTATAACCTGTTTATCGTCGCCGTTCCAGCCAACGCTGCAGCCGAATGCCTCTGCAATAAGGCGCACGGGAACAAGTGTTCTGCCCTCAGGCACGATTAATGGTGCAACGTCAAAGCCTATAAGTTTTTCTTTTCCCGCCTCGGTAAGTGTGGCAACAGGGTTACCAACTACGAGTTTAAGGTCTTTATCAGGCAGTTTTGCAGTAACAATCTTTTCGCCGTTTTCTTCAACGTAGTCAACTTCAGCGCCGAAAGTATTTGCTACATATCTGAAAGGAATCATTGTTCTTGAGTCAATTATCTGCGGTGGTACGTCAAACTCAATCAGTTTTTCGTTTACGTAAACTTCAATTTCGTCTGATGCAAAAGCGTTAATCGCACCGAATGCGAGTGTAAGTACCGCAACAACGGCAAAAAATTTAAGTATTTTTTTCATTTTCATTTGTGTTTCCACCTTTCGGTTAAATATTAACTACATTATACCATTAACCGCATCTTCTTCGCAAGGGAAAAAGGGGAAAAAATCGGTCTATTTTGTGTTTACAACGTAAAATAATTGTGGTATTATAGTAATGTATACCCTGAAATAGGATGAGGAGATTAATTTGGATAAGAAAATATATATAGAAACATACGGTTGCCAGCAAAATGTAAGCGATTCCGAAAAAATTGCGGGCATGGCACAAGAAATAGGCTATGCACTTTGTAGCGATAAAGAAGATGCCGATTTAATTGTTTATAACACTTGCGCCGTGCGTGAAAATGCCGAACTTAAAGTGTATGGCAACCTTGGTGCACTAAAAGCACTTAAAAATAAAAAACCTGACCTTATCATAGCCGTTTGCGGTTGTATGATGCAGGAAACTTCTGTTGCCGACAGAATTAAAAGAGTGTACAAGCATGTGGATATTGTGTTTGGCACTCACGCTTTGCATAAGTTTAAAGAACTGGTGCACGCTGCCGAACAGGAGCATGATTTTATAGCAGACGTTGAAAATATTGACGGCGAAATACACGAGGGGCTTCCCATTATCCGTGGAGAGGGCGTTTGTGCGTCTGTAAGCATTATGTACGGCTGCAATAATTTCTGCACATATTGCATAGTGCCTTATGTTCGCGGCAGAGAGCGCAGCAGAGATAAAGAAGATATCCTCTCCGAAGTGCGTGATGCCGTCAAAAACGGATATAAAGAAATTATGCTTTTAGGGCAGAACGTAAACTCTTACGGCAAGGGCAAAGGCATTACTTTTGCCGAACTTTTAGAAGAGGTTGCAGGCATTGAAGGTATAGAGCGTATACGCTTTATGACATCGCACCCTAAAGATATAAGCGAAGAACTTCTGCGTGTTATGAGCAGGCACGCAAACATCTGCAAACAACTCCACCTGCCCGTTCAATGCGGCAATAACCGTGTTTTAAAGTCTATGAACAGAGGCTATACCAGAGAAAAATATTTCGGTCTTATCGATATGGCACGTTCATATATGCCCGACATTACAATATCAACAGACATAATTGTAGGCTTTCCTGGGGAAACTACCGAGGAATT
>JAZSLD010000017.1:0-3400 GCA_045535195.1 Clostridia bacterium
AACACAGGACCAAACGCACCGAGTGCACTTTGCAAAGCCGCTTGAACATATGGTGCGCCCGACAACTCTGCAGACGGCTCTATCCCTGAGCACATACACATAAATGCAGTCGCAGTGCAGATAAGAATAGTGTCTATAAAAACTGAAAGAATCTGTACCAGACCTTGTGTAACCGGATGATTAACCTCAGCAGATGCAGAGGCATTTGGTGCAGAGCCTACGCCTGCCTCGTTGCTGAACAAGCCTCTTTTAATTCCGTACATTACACACGAACCGCTGAATCCGCCGAAAATAGCCTTTGCGTCAAACGCCTCAGTAAAAATACGTTCAAAAACTGACGGTAAAAGACCGAAGTTTTTTAAAATAATAAACAGCGCCACCGCCACATATATAATACCCATAACAGGCACAAGCACACTTGTTACTTTTATTATTCTTTTTCCGCCACCAAACAGACAGTACCCGATAAGAACAGCAAGAATAATACCAATAATCCATGGTGTATAATTTTCATTATAAAAACCGTAAGACAAAAAAGTTGATTGCAAATTATAAGACGCAAGCATATTAAATCCGAACCCGTACGTGAGTATCAAAAATATTGAGAACAATATAGCAAGCGGTCTGCTTTTAAGTCCCGCTTCTATGTAATATGCAGGACCACCGTAAAAACTGCCGTCTGCACCTTTCTTTTTGTATATCTGTGCGAGCGTGCTTTCTATAAGTGCAGACGCACCGCCGAGTATCGCAATAAGCCACATCCAGAACACCGAGCCGAAACCGCCAAGACACAAAGCCGTAGAAACGCCTATAATATTTCCAGTACCGACACGTGACGCAGTAGATACCATAAGTGCCTGAAAAGACGAAACACCTTTTTTGTCAGACGGTTTTTCCATAACAGCCCTGAACTGCTCACTCATCAAGCGAAACTGTGCAAACTTAGTGCGAAAAGTAAAATAAATACCTGCCGCAACCAGTAAAATTATAAGTACATAACTGTACAGGGCATTGTTTAAATCTGCAATAAACTGTTCTATCATTTGTTTTCTCCTTATATATATCGTTAAACATAAAAAAGGCAATATCACTCAAATGATCTTGCCTTTTAGTTATTGTTTATCAGTCTGTAAGATTATCGAAATATCCCTGAACCAAAACTACAGGTGTGCCTTTATCGCCGGAACCGCTTGTAAGGTCACAAAGTGAACCAATCAAATCTGTTATACGGCGGGGAGTTGTTCCCTGGGATGCCATATTACCTACGAGGTCATCATCCTTTTTGCGGATAGCAGTTTCGATTGCTTTTTTAAGTTCTTCGCCTTTTAAATCGGCAAAGTCGTTATCTGCAAGATATTTAAGTTTTAATTCATTCGGTGTACCTTCGAGCCCTTTTGTATATGCAGGCGATACAACAGGGTCAGCCAACTCCCAGATTTTGCCCACAGGGTCTCTGAATGCGCCGTCACCATATACCATAACCTCAATATGCTTTCCTGTGCGTTCAAGAAGTTTTAACTGAATATCATTTACCAACTCAAAGCACTCGTGAGGGAACAATTTAATTGTATCTTCTGTTGACTTATTTGAGCCAAGCAGACCATACTTAGCATTATAGCCGCTGCCGTTTACTGACTGTGAAAGGATTTCATCCAAACCTACCACACGCTTTGCACCTGCGGCTTTCAATATGCGTTTTGTGCGTGCTCTGCTATGGATATCGCAGTTTAAAACGCTGTCTGTATAATTCAATATTACACGAGCGTCATTTGCAAGAATAATCTCTGCCTCTGCCCCGCATGAACGGATTAAGTCGCCGTAATACTGGATATAATCAACACCTGTAAAGGGATGCGGATTTTCACCAAACAATTCACGGTATTTTTCTTCGGTAAGCACATCAGAATAAGGATTAATACCAGCCTCGTCAAGTTGGTCTAAAGATACAAGTGCATTGCCAACTTCGTCACTGGGATAGTTAAGCATAAGAACTATCTTTTTAGCGCCTTTTGCTATACCTTTAAGGCAAATAGCAAATCTGTTACGGCTGAGAATAGGGAATATTACACCGATTGTTTCGCCGCCAAGTTTATTTTTTACATCTTCAGCAATGGCATCAATAGATGCATAATTACCCTGCGAACGTGCAACAACTGATTCGGTAATTGCAACAACATCTCTGTCACGAAGTTCAAACCCCTCTGCTTCAGACGCTTCTACAACACTGTTTACAACTATGCTTGCTATATCATCACCCTCACGGATAATGGGGCATCTAATTCCTCTGGAAACTGTTCCTGTTTTTCTTGTCATTTAAATAACCTCCCGGTTCTTGACTTTTTTTTACGTTACTATTATAATACATTTATACATATTAGTAAAATAGATATATCTTACTACAGTAATAAGGAGTGCTTATATGAAAACAAAACTTGATTATTACCGGATTTTCTACGAAACTGCACGTTTTGCATCATTTTCTACAGCTGCTCAACACCTATATATTTCCCAATCTGCAATTTCTCAATGCATACACCAACTCGAAATTGATTTGAATGTAAAACTTTTTTCACGTTCACGCAGAGGCGTTTCTCTCACAAAAGAGGGGGCTTTGCTGTTTCAAAAAATTGAAACCGCCATGCAGGCTATTGAGCAGGGAGAAACTTTGCTCGAACGCTTACAACACCTTGAAAGCGGCGCACTTACCATTGCTGCGGGCGATACTATTACAAGCCACTTTCTACTTCCTTATCTGGAAAAATTCCACGATTCGTACCCGCAGATACGAATCGAAATGGCAAATTCATATTCATCGCATATGCTGCAGTTTGTAAAAGACGGCAAGGCGGATTTAGCATTTGTTAATATGCCGGCTGAAGATGATGAACTTTGCATTGAGCCTTGTCTTGAAATTCACGATATTTTCGTATGCGGTCCCGATTTTAACGCAAAGAAAAACTATTCACGCGCAGAAATAGCAGAACTTCCTCTTATACTTCTTGAAAAAAACTCTTCTTCAAGACGTTTTCTTGACAAGACGTTTGAAGAAAACGATATTGAATTAATCCCTCAAATAGAAATTGCTGCTCACGAACTTTTAATTCGCTTTGCATCTATCCACTTAGGTGTTTCGTGTGTAGTTGAAGAATTTTCAACAGAAGCACTTGACAAAGGACTTATCAGGCGTTTAAATCTTACCTCTCCACTTCCACCACGCAGCATCGGATGTGCGTATATGAAAAACAGCCCTCTTTCGTTAGCAGCACAGGCATTTTTAAAACTTATTAAAAAATAAAATTAGAGCGTATTTGATAATACGCTCTTTTTATTTTAAATATCAGTAAACAAGATACCCTGCTGCAATTCCAATAACAGCAGAGATACATATTATTGCAATCGG
>JAZSLD010000037.1:0-2959 GCA_045535195.1 Clostridia bacterium
AGACCTTACAGAAGAATTTGTAGAAGAACTTATTATCCCCGCAGTTCAGGCAGGCGCTAAGTACGAGGAATATTTGCTCGGTACTGCTCTGGCTCGTCCCATTATCGGTAAAAGACTTGCTGAAATCGCTATTGCTGAGGGTGCAGACGCTATCTGCCATGGCTGTACAGGTAAGGGTAATGACCAGGTGCGTTTTGAAATGGCTATCAAAGCATTCGCTCCCGGTATGAAGATTATCGCTCCCTGGAGAGAATGGGATATTAAATCTCGTGAAGAAGAAATCGAATATGCTGAGGCGCACAACGTACCTCTTAAAATAAACCGTGAAACAAACTACTCAAAAGATAAAAATATGTGGCATCTTTCACACGAAGGTTTAGACCTTGAAGACGCAGGCAACGAGCCTTTGTACGAAAAAGAGGGATTTTTGGAGATGGGTGTATCTCCTCTGCAGGCTCCCGATGCTCCTACATATATCACATTGGAATTTGAAAAAGGCAAACCTGTTGCATACAACGGCGAAAAAATGAGTGCTAAAGAGATTATCTTAAAACTCAACGAAGTTGGCGGTGCTAACGGTATCGGTCTGCTCGACATCATCGAAAACCGTCTTGTTGGTATGAAATGCCGTGGCGTTTACGAAACTCCCGGTGGCGAAATCCTTTACTTTGCACATAACTATCTTGAAACAATGTGCCAGGATAAAGCGGTTATGCACAAAAAACAGGAACTTGCAATTACATTTGCTGATCTGCTCTACAATGGTCAGTGGTACACACCTTTGCGTGAGGCACTTTCTGCTTTTGTTGAAAAAACTCAGGAGCATATCACCGGTAAAGTAAGACTTAAACTCTACAAAGGTAATATCATCAAAGCCGGCGTATGGAGCGATTGGTCACTGTATTCTGAAGAGATTGCAACATTTGGCGAGGACGAAGTTTACGACCAGAAAGACAGCGCAGGATTTATCAATCTGTGGGGTCTGCCCGTAACAGTTCTGGCACAGGTAAATGCAAAAAACACAAATAAATAATTTGGAGTAAGTAATGAAAAAGATTTTTATTGACGGTAAGGCCGGCACAACAGGCCTTAGAATATATGAGCGTCTGCAAGGCAGAAGTGATATTGAACTTTTAACCCTTTCAGAGCAGGACAGAAAAGACCCTGCCTGCCGCAAGGCTATGTTAAATGCGGCAGATGTGGCATTTCTCTGCCTGCCTGATGACGCCGCCAGAGAGTCGGTGTCTATGATAGAAAACCCCGATACGGTTGTTATAGACACATCTACTGCACACCGCACAAATCCCGACTGGACATACGGTTTTCCCGAACTTTTCTTAAACGGCGAACACAGCATCGCATCCTCCAAGCGAATTGCTGTTCCCGGTTGTCATGCCAGCGGATATATTGCGTTGGTGCACCCTTTGGCTGCGCACGGTGTAATTGATAAATCGGTTAATCTGGTTTGCCACTCTATCACAGGCTATAGCGGTGGCGGAAAGAAAATGATTGCTCAGTATGAAGATGCAGAGCGTGACAATCTTTTAAACGCTCCCCGTCAATATGCGCTTACCCAGCAGCATAAGCATATTCCCGAAATGGTTGCATGGACGGGAATAAATGCACCGATTTTCTGCCCTATAGTTGCTGATTTTTACAGCGGTATGGCGGTTACTGTCGGACTTTTTGCATCAGACATTAAAAACGGTGCAACGGTAGAGGATATAAAAAATATTTACCGTGAACGCTATAACAGTAAAATAGTTTCGTACGCAGATATGCCCGACGAAGACGGCTTGTATTCTGCATTGGGGCTCGGCGGTACAGACCGTATGGAAGTATCTGTTTTCGGCAATGACGAAAGAATACTTTTAACTGCCCGTTACGATAACCTTGGAAAAGGTGCTTCGGGTGCGGCGATAGAGTGCCTTAATATCGTTTTAGGTGTTGATAAAACTACCGGTCTTGAACTTTAATAATCATCAAAAATTCGGGTTTTGGTTTATTCTGAAATCCGAAGATTTGTTTTTAACTATGTAAAATATTGCTATAAACGGAGTGAATTTTATAATGAAAATCATAAGCGGCGGTGTATGTGCGGCAAAAGGTTTTACTGCCAACGGTGTGCACTGCGGAATAAGAAAAAATAAAGGAAAACGCGACCTTTCGCTTATTTTCAGCGAGGTTAAGGCAAATGCCGCAGCGGTATATACTACAAACCTTGTTAAAGGTGCACCGCTTCTCGTTACAAAAAAACACCTCGCCGACGGTAAGGCTCAGGCGGTTATCTGCAATAGCGGTAATGCCAATACCTGCAATGCAAACGGTGTTGAAATTGCCGAACAGATGAGCGATATCACAGCGAAACAACTTGGAATATCGCCTGATGATATTGTTGTGGCTTCTACCGGCGTTATAGGTCAGCCTTTAGATATTGAGCCTATAGCAGACGGCATTGTGCCACTGGCAGACGGGCTAGGCGATTTCAGCGACTATGCTGCCGAGGGTATTATGACCACCGACACCGTAAAAAAAGATATAGCAGTAAGTTTTGAAATTGGCGGAGTCGAGTGTAAAATAGGCGGTATCGCCAAAGGCTCGGGTATGATTCACCCGAATATGGCAACTATGCTTGTGTTTATCACTACGGACTGTGCTATCAGCAGCGAAATGCTTCAGAAGGCACTTTCAACAGATATTAAAAATACATTTAATATGGTAAGTGTTGACGGCGATACTTCAACAAACGATATGGTAACAGTATTGGCAAACGGTATGGCAGGTAACAAGGAAATAACCTGTGAGGATGATGATTACAAAGCGTTTATGAAAGCGCTTAACACTGTAACCGTCCACCTGTGCAAGGCTATTGCCGGTGATGGTGAGGGCGCCACAAAAATGCTTGAGTGTACTGTTGATGGTGCAAAAGACGAAAAAACTGCCAAGACAGTTGCCAAAG
>JAZSLD010000137.1:0-2668 GCA_045535195.1 Clostridia bacterium
GCCCAAAATCGTGAATAACGGTGACGGAAGTGCGCTGATGAAAAAACCTGAGCTTGCGGGCAGAATAGTGCGTGCAGTAAAGACAAGCGTAAAAATTCCTGTAACGGTTAAAATACGAAAGGGTTGGGAAACCGAAACAGCGCCAGAGTTTGCAAGGGTACTTGAGGCATCGGGTGCGGATATGATTGCAATACACGGCAGAACCAGGGAACAGTTTTATTCAGGTAACGCCGACTGGAACACAATAAAATCGGTAAAAGATAGCGTTAAAATCCCTGTTATCGGTAACGGCGACATAAGGTCCGCACAGGATGCAAAACGAATGTTTGAAGAAACAGGGTGTGACGGCGTTATGGTCGGCAGAAGCTGTCAGGGAAATCCGTTTATATTTAAACAGATACTTGAATATTTGGAACACGGTAAAGTAACTTATTATCCCGATACTGCTGAAAAAGTGCGCGTTATCGGGCAGCATATCTCTGAAATGGCAGAGGATAAAGGCGAGCATATAGCGGTACTGGAGGCACGTAAGCACGTGGCTTGGTATATAAAAGGTATGCGCGAGTCTGCGGCAATGCGCCAAAAAGTAAATACTATGACAAATTTACCCGACCTGCTTGCCGCTATAGAAGAGTATGCCGAGTTCTGTGAAGAAAATAATTGAAAAAATTTCAAAAAACTATTTACAATTACCATTTTATGTGTTATAATTGCTTGGTAAACCTGCCGCAAGGTTTTAGGATTCTCCAACCTTTTGCTTTGTAGCAGGCGATTAAAAATAATATGGAGGTAAAAAACTATGTTGAAAGAAACAAAACAGGCTATCATTAAAGAGTATGCTACTCACGAGGGTGATACAGGTTCTCCTGAAGTACAGATTGCACTTCTCACATACCGTATCAACCACCTTACAGAGCATCTCAAGAACAACAACAAAGACCATCACTCAAGAAGAGGTCTTTTAATGATGGTTGGTCAGAGAAGAGGTTTACTCAACTACCTTACCAAGGTTGACATTGAGAGATACCGTTCTATCATCAAAAGACTTAACATCAGAAAATAGTTTGTTATTATTTCGGGCAAAGGTGGGGTTTCCATTTTTGCCCGTTTTAAAATATTAAAGCAATGCGCAGAGTATTAGCAGTTAGATAATATCTTCGGCAAACGGAGATACTATCTAAGTGCTAAACTCACGTATTTGCTAAAAACAGGAGGATAAAAATGCATAAAAAATTTACTACTACTTTAGCAGGCCGTGAACTTACTATTGAAACAGGCGAACTTGCTCAGCTTTCAAACGGTTCTGTACTTGTTCGCTACGGCGACACAGTTGTTATGGCAAACGCAACTGCTTCTAAAAAACCTCGTGACGGTATTGATTTCTTCCCCTTGAGTGTGGATTATGAAGAAAAACTTTATTCTGTAGGTAAAATCCCCGGCGGCTTTTTGCGCCGTGAGGGCAAACCCTCTGATAAGGCGATTTTAACATCACGTGTTATTGACCGTCCTATCCGTCCTTTGTTCCCTAAGGACTACAGAAACGACGTAAGCGTTGTTACCACAGTAATGAGTGTTGATATTGATAACTCTCCCGAAATCGCTGCAATGATCGGTGCATCTGCTGCTATTTCAATTTCTGATATCCCCTTTGCAGGCCCTATCGGCGGTGTTTCTGTTGGCTTGATTGACGGCGAATTTGTAATCAACCCCACACTTGAACAGAGAGAAAAAAGCCTTATGCAGTTAACCGTTGCAGGTACTAAAGAAAAGGTTGTTATGATTGAAGCAGGTGCTTGCGAAGTTAAAGAAGATGTTATGTACGATGCTATCGTATATGCTCATAGCGAGATTAAGAAAATCTGCGAATTTTTGCAGAGCGTTGTTGACGAGGTTGGTAAACCCAAGCACGAGTATATCTCTGCAGATATCAACCACGACCACTACGATGCAGTTAAAGCATACGCATACGATAAAGTTTGCGAGGCTATCGACACAGACGATAAAACTGTAAGAGATGCCAATATGGCAGTTGTTACAGACGATGTTGTAGCACACTTTGCTGAAGAAATCCCTGAACTTGAAGAAGAAATCGGCGAAATCCTTTATAAATTGCAGAAAGAAATCGTTAGAAAATGGCTTATCAAAGACCACAGACGTGTTGACGGCAGAGGTATTTTAGAAATCCGTCCTCTTGCTTCAAGAGTAGGAATTCTGCCCAGAACACACGGTTCCGGTCTGTTCTCAAGAGGTCAGACTCAGGTTCTTACAGTTGCAACTTTAGGTGCTCTGCGTGACGAGCAGTTGCTCGACGGTATCGACGAGTGCAGTTCAAAACGCTATATGCACCACTACAACTTCCCATCATACAGCGTTGGCGAAACAAAGCCATCCAGAGGTCCCGGCAGACGTGAAATCGGTCACGGTGCATTGGCAGAGCGTGCTTTAGAGCCCGTTATCCCCAGCAAAGACGATTTCCCATATGCTATCCGCTTGGTGTCTGAAGTACTTTCTTCAAACGGTTCAACCTCTCAGGGCTCCGTATGCGGTTCCACTCTTTCACTTATGGCAGCAGGCGTTCCCATCAAGGCTCCCGTTGCAGGTATCTCCTGCGGTCTTGTTACCGAAGGCGACCGTTTCATGACCATGGTTGATATTCAGGGTCTTGAAG
>JAZSLD010000060.1:0-1806 GCA_045535195.1 Clostridia bacterium
ATTCTACTCTTTGTTCTGTTTCGTATTTCCAGTCTCTCATAAAAAATCCTTCTCCCTTGCTTATTATGATAATTTTACCATATTGGTGCAAATATTGTCAATTCCAATTATTTTTCAGTTTACTTTTATATCCGCACGTGATATACTTTTAGTATAGATTATTTTGAAAGGAAGATACATATTGAAAGCATTAAAAAAATTAACCGCCGTTATAACGGCAGGCGCACTTATATATACTGCCGTGCCTGCATATGCGGCTGATATATATGATATGACAACAGAAACCACCATCGCAACGGGGATTACGCAAAAAAACATTAAACGCTTAACCTTAAACGGATGGCAGAACATAAATGTTATAGAAGCGGATTTATCAGACGGAAGATACGGAGTTAAAACTCTTATAAATACAGATGATATTTCAAAACTTACAAATGTTAAAAACCTCTCTGCTACGCACGGAACACTTGCCGCAATAAACGGCGACTTTTTCTCGTGGAAATGGGACGAGAAAACATTAGGCTCTGCAATCGGCGGCGTGGTAATAGACGGCGAGCAGCATACTTCCATAACTTCTCCGTGGAACTTTGCCACGGTTGCACAGAAAGATGACGGAGCGTTTATATTCGACTACATTGACTGCGCTATAGCGGTTGCTGCGCCAAACGGATACATAACACCAATTGAGCATATAAACAAGTACGACGACCTTACCCAACCTATTATATATACAAAAGATTGGGGGCCGCTATCCCCGGGCTCGGCAGGAACATTATCGGAAATAGTTATAGAAGACGACACGGTTGTATCGGTAAACTACGACCAAGGACCCGTGGAGTTTCCCGAAAACGGATACATAATAGCGTTTTTAAGAGATGTTACCCCCGAGATAACCGAAAACTTCCACGTTGGCGACAAAGTGGAACTCGGCGTCAATTACGAGCCGAAGTTTGAAGACATACAGTTTGCGGTTGGCGCAGGCACTCTGCTTTTAAAACACGGCGAAAAAACAGAAATAACAAACAACATATCAGGCTACCAGCCAAGAACGGCTATCGGTGTAAACGATGACCACACAAAACTGTATCTTGTAACGGTTGACGGAAGAAAATCCAATGCAAAAGGTGTAACCTTAGAAGGTCTTGCAGATATTATGGCAGAAATCGGTGCTGACGATGCGGCAAACCTTGACGGGGGCGGCTCAACCACATTGGTTATACGCTCGCCTTACACAGGTGAGCAGGAGGTTGCAAACACACCGTCGGACAACTATCTGCGCCCCGTAGCAAACGGAGTTGGCATTATACCGATAGCCGCCGCTGACGACGAAGGATTTATAACTATAGAAACCGACTCTGACAACGTATTTAAAGGATGCGGCATATACCTTAACGTAAAAGTGCGTGACAGTCTTGGTAATATTATAGACGCAGCCGACCTTAAATGGAAAGTAACTGACGGAGTAGTGAATGACAGTTACTACTATCCCGAAAATGCAGGCGTGCACACCGTAACAGTATCGTACAATGGTATGAGTGCTAAAAAGCAGTTGCGTGTTTTAGATAACCCCGTAAAAATTTCTACAGGACTTAAAGAATACAAAATCGCCACAGGCGACAGCGCATATATAAGCCTTTCGGCAGAAGACGCAAAAGGCTATAAAGCATACATTAATTTAAGTGATACCGACATAACACTTTCTTCATCAATACTCACTCTTGACGGAAATACCTTAAAGGGAAACAAAAACGGCTCTGCAGTTGCAACTTTTGGCTTTGGTGGTGTGCAAACATCTGCCGTTATAAG
>JAZSLD010000062.1:0-8941 GCA_045535195.1 Clostridia bacterium
ATGAACTGCACCAGATTGTGCAGACAGTACAAAAAAGGCTACTATGGTAGTTAATATTAAATTTCAAGCAACATACTGACACCGCATTTCTTGTGGTGTCAGTTTTGTTTTTAATTGTATCCTTTCATTGTTGTAAAAGTAAATATATTCATCTATGAGGATGCGAGCATCCTCATAAGTTTTGAGTTTGACACGATAAATACATTCGGTTTTAAGAATGGAAAAGAAATTTTCAGCTAAAGCGTTGTCGTAAGGATTCCCTTTTCTTGACATCGATGGCGTTATGTTGTATAATTCAGTTAGCTTAAAATATCCGTGTGAGGCATATTGAAAGCCTTGGTCACTGTGGAGTTGCAGCTCTGCGGTGACTTTTTCCTTTTTCATCGCTAGTCTTATTGTTTGTAATACAAGGTTTATGTTCTGTTCTGTACCGGTTTTATAGGCAATAATGCTATTGTCAAATAAATCTCTGATAACTGACAAATATAGCGTTCCTTGTAATGTTTTGATGTAAGAAATATCTGTAACCCATTTTTGATTCGGTCTATCTGCATTAAAATCTCTGTTTAGTAAATTAGGATAACGGTGTATACAACCCCCATAATTACGATATTTCTTTCTTCTGACAGTCGATAACATGTTGTATTTCTGCATAACCCTTAAAACAGTTTTGGGATTGTGGTGTATTCCATTTCTTTCAAGCCATATATGCACCCTACGATAACCATATGTCTTGCCACACTTATCCTGACATTCCTTTATCTTTTCTGCTAACGGTAAATCTTTTGCAGGGATATCCATGCGAGCAACATATCCATAGTACCCACTTCGCGAAACCTCAAAAAAATTACACATTTCACTAATTGAGTATTTTTCTTTATGACGATAAATAACCATATATTTTACGTTTGTTCTCACTTCCTTTCTGTGAGCGAGAGAAAATCCCGCATCAATTCATTTTCCATTTCCAATCTTTTTAATTCTCGTTCTTTTCTTGCAAGTTCATATTGCAACTGTGTTAATTTACTCATTTGCTGAATAGATGGTGGTAAGGAATTTCCGTTTTTGCACGGTCTGCCTTTAGGCTTGATAATTATTCCTGCTTCGATTTTGCGTTGATTAGCATTATATCGCATAACGAAATTGTTTATTTGCTTCTTGCTAAAACCTAACTGATTTCCAATTTCTCTTTCGGTTAATCCTTTCGATTTTAGTTCAAGTATTTCTTTTTCATATTCTTTTATGTGTCTGTAACTTCTGGACATAAAAATACCTCCTATGGTTTTGTTTCATTATACCATAGGAGGCTCTTTTTTTCTATTGTCCGTTTTTACTGGTTCTGTTCAGAAGCAGACCTTTTTAAATTATTAAAATATTGATTTCAGCAAATTGAGTAAAGGATAATAAACAAGCGGAACAAAAATTGCAGGCAGCATATTTCCAGCGCGTATTTTTTTAATTCCCAGCATATTTATTGCCAATGCGATAATCAAAAGTCCTCCCACGGCAGACATTTCGTTTATCATTACCTCGCTCATAAAGTTGCCGGCATACATTGCGATAATTGTTATCGCCCCCTGATACACAAGCACGAACACCGCTGAAAACATAACACCTATGCCAAGTGTTGCGGCTAAAGAAATCGCCGTAATTCCGTCTATCACGCTTTTGGATATTATGATTGAATAGTCGTGGTTGATGCCTGCCTCCATCGAGCCCATAATTGCCATACTGCCTACACAGAACAGCAGAGATGCTGATAAAAACCCTTCGGCAAAATTAGAGGTATCGCCTTTACTGAATTTAGATTTAAGTTTGTCGCCTATGCCGTAAATGCGGTCTTCAATTTTAAGTGCTTCGCCAATAAATATACCGATAACCATACTTATTATAACGAGAGTCATATTTTGTGTTTGCACAGCACTTTGTATGCCGATTGTCAGCACACACAATGCAAGGCCTGTAACTATTGCTTTAGAAAAGTTTTCGTTAATTCTGTTTTTAAATACCAAACCTATCAAACTGCCTGCAATTACTAAAATTACATTTATAAATGTTGCTGTCATATATATTCGACCTTTCATATTTATGTCCATTAGAATAATACCACATTTAATTTTAATTTGCAACATATAAAAGTATTGAATTTGCCTTTCACAGATGGTATAATTATAATATTATAAAATGTTAAAAGGGGGCAAATGCGTTATGAAAAACAGCAAGTGGATTATATCAGACTACACAACCGAGCAGATAGAAGAAATTGCCCGCCTTAATAATGTACCTAAATTTGTGGCGGCGGTATTGCTTTCTAAAAATCTTACCGACAGAGAAGATATAGAATGCTTTACACGTCGTGACGCAACGTCGTTTCACAATCCGTATCTTTTAAAAGATATGGATAAGGCAGTTGAGCGCATTGACGAAGCGCTTGACAATAACGAAAAAATTACCATTTACGGCGATTACGATGCCGACGGAATTACTGCTGCGTATATTTTATATACATATCTCAAAACTAAAACAGATAATGTTGATTATTACATTCCCGATCGTATTGACGAGGGGTATGGACTGAGTAATTCTGCCATAGACTCGCTTGAAGATACTAAACTTATTATAACCGTAGATACCGGTATTACCGCTTGTGAGCAGGTTGAATATGCAAAAGCAAAAGGTATTGATGTAATCATTACCGACCACCACACGCCGCTGGACGAAATTCCTGATGCTGTGGCTGTTATTGACCATAAGCAGGCAGACTGCAGATATCCGTATAAGGAACTGGCGGGTGTTGGCGTTGCGCTTAAACTTGCGTATGCGCTGTCTGATTGTGATGACCGAATAATTGACAAGTACTGCCACATTGCCGCTATCGGCACTGTATCAGATTTAGCGGAACTTACCGGTGAAAACAGATATATTGTGCAACGAGGAATTGACTCTATGCGTTGTACTAAAAACATAGGTCTGTGCGCACTTTTTAATGCCGCTAATATTGAACAGAAAAACATAACCGCATCAACCATAGGTTTTACCATTGGCCCTATGTTGAATGCTGCAGGACGTGTAGCATCGGCATATATGTCTATGGATTTGCTGCTTTCGGACAACCCCGATGATGCACATAATATGGCGCAGCGTCTTTGTGACGAAAACAACAAACGCAAAAATGAAGAAAAAGCGATTGCCGAGCAGGTTTTTGATATTATAGATAATTCGGATATCAAAAACGATGGTGTAATTGTTGTTGCCGGTGAAGGCTGGCACCATGGTGTTATCGGAATAGTTGCGTCACGTGTTACGGAGCGCTACTACAAACCGTCTGTTGTAATATCTACAGACGGTCAACTTGGCAAAGCGTCGTGTAGAAGTGTCGATGGGTTTAATCTGTTTGAAGCCATAAATGCCTGCAACGATGACCTTATAAAATTCGGCGGTCACAAAATGGCGGCAGGTTTAACCGTAGCAGAAGATAAAATTGGTGTTTTCAGACGTCATATAAATGAATATGCAAAAAACATTTTAACAGAAGAAATTCTTACACCGAAACTGTATATCGACTGTGAAATTGATATTCACGAATTAACAACGTCAAATATAGAAAAACTAAAAATATTCGAGCCGTACGGAATAGGCAACAAAACACCCGTGTTTTGCATATGCGGCGCAGTTGTGCGGAGTATACGTATATCCAAAACACACGCTTTTTTAAATCTGGAAAAAGACGGGATATTATTAAGCGTTCCGGCATTTAACAAGGCGGATTTGTTTGCCGATGCTGGTGAGGGCGATGTTATAGATATTGCCGGAACACTCAATATAAACGAATTCAATGGTACAGTAAATGCACAGATGATATTAAGCGACTGGCGTTATGGTGACAATATGTACATTAAACGTGATGACGTTGCCCAGGTTTACAGATTGCTTTCTGCGTGTGAAAGCGGTGTGGACAAGTCGTTTATCAAAGCCGCACTTAAAGGTGTCAGCATGCACAAAATGTATATATGTATGAATATACTGCAGGAGTTGGATATTATTAAAGGTGTAAACACCTGCGGAGAATGTATCACTTTTGAAAGAAGCACAAATTTTAATGGTAAAACCGAATTGGAAAATTCGCCACTGTATAACCAATTCAAAGAAAGGAGGCGGTAAATATGGCAGAATCTTATGAAAAATTATATGCTAAACTCTGCGACACCGTTAGAAAATACGCACCCAATACAAATTTTGAAATGATAGAGAAAGCATACGAAATTGCTTTGGACGCTCACAAAGAGCAGAAAAGGATATCGGGTATGCCGTATGTATTGCACCCTTTAAGTGTGGCTGTTACAGTTGCCGAAATGGAACTTGACTGGCACGCAATCTGTGCTGCACTTTTGCACGATGTTGTGGAAGATACTGACTACACTACCGAGGATATCTGTTCGATTTTCGGCTCTCAGGTGGCAGAACTTGTAGACGGTGTTACAAAACTTGATAAAATTCAGTATAGCGATAAAGAAGAGCGTGAGATGGAAAACTTGCGTAAGATGTTCCTTGCAATGGCAAAAGATATCCGTGTTATCATCATCAAGTTTGCCGACCGCCTGCACAATATGACAACCCTTATAAGTATGTCCGAAGAAAAGCAGAGGGAAAAGGCAAGAGAAACGCTTAATGTTTTTGCACCGCTTGCGCATCGCCTTGGTATGTATAAAATTAAATGGGAACTTGAAGATTTGTCGCTTAAATATATAGATCCTGTGGCATACTATGAAATAGTAGAAGGCATATCGCAAAAACGTCAGGAGCGAGAGGCGTTTATTGCGCATGTTAAATCTGCGCTTATGGATAAACTTGCGGGTATCGGTATAAAATGCACAATCGACGGCAGAGCAAAACACTTTTACAGCATTTACCGTAAGATGTTTACGCAAAACAAAACGCTCGATCAGATTTACGACCTTTTTGCCGTGCGTATTATTACCGACAGCGTGGGCGATTGCTATGCTGCTTTGGGTGCTGCGCACGAACTTTATATTCCTATGCCGGGAAGATTTAAAGACTACATCGCTATGCCAAAGCCGAATATGTACCAGTCGTTGCATACAACTGTTATCGGACCTGAGGGTATACCTTTTGAAATACAGATAAGAACAAGAGAAATGCATGCCGTTGCAGAAAACGGTATCGCGGCGCACTGGAAGTATAAAGAAGGCTCAAATACTTCTGACGGAAAACTCGACCAGAGCCTTGCGTGGGTTAAGCAGCTTTTAGAAATTCAGCAGGACGCAACTGACGAGGAAGAGTTTATATCGTCGCTGAAGATTGACTTATTTACCGACCAGGTGTTTGTATTTACGCCTAAGGGTGACGTTATGAGTTTCCCTGCAGGCGCTACGCCCATTGACTTTGCATTTGCCGTACACAGTGCAGTAGGGTGCAAAATGCAGGGAGCAAAGGTAAATGGAAAAATTGTTCCGCTTGACTATGCTATGCAAAACGGCGATATTATAGAGGTTATTACTTCGTCTGCCATTCACGGACCTAATCTCGACTGGCTTAAAGTGGTTAAAACCAGCCAGGCACGAAATAAGATTAACCAGTGGTTTAAAAAAGAAAACCGTGAGGAAAATATAGAAAAAGGCAAAGAGATGCTTGAAAAAGAAATCAAGCGCCAGAGCCTTACATCTTTAAACCTTGTGCGCACCGAATATATGGACCCGCTTATTAAGCGTTACGGCTTCAGGTCGCACGACGATATGTACTCTGCCATAGGTTTTGGCGGTATGCCCGTAAACAAGGTTATATCAAGACTTAAAGAAGAGTACAGAAAAGACTCTGCAACACCCGATAACATTTTACCTGTTGAAATTTCAGCACCGTCGAAGTCTAAAAAATCATCTAACAACAGCGGTATTGTTATTGAGGGGATTGACTCTTGCCTTATAAGATATGCTCATTGCTGTAACCCTGTTCCGGGTGATAAGATTATAGGTTATATCACCCGTGGCAGAGGCGTGTCTATTCACCGTCAGGATTGCGCAAATATTGCCAATGCATATATTGACGAGGAAGAAAAAGCACGTCTTGTAGACGTTTCGTGGGAAATCAACAAAGAAGTTGCATATCTTTCCAATTTAAAAATTGTTGCTAACGACAGAAACGGTATGCTTTTAGATATTACCAACATAATCGGCGATGCAAAAGTTCCGCTTAAAGGTATGAATGCACGTACCACCCGTGACGGCTTGGCAATTGTTGAGATTACGCTTGAGATTACTAATGTAGACCAGTTGGAGCGCATTATAAACAAACTTGCCTCTGTAAGCGGCGTGATAGATGTATCACGTAGCAGACAGTAACAATTTAAAAAGAACGGAGAGATAAGTATAATGATAATAGACAGATTAATCCTTGGCAACCTGCAGACTAACTGTTATATACTTGCTGACGAGCAAACAAAGGAATGTGCCGTTTTTGACCCTGCGGCAGAGGCAGGCAGGATTATTGCTGCTATAGAAAAACGCAACCTGAAAGTGAAATATATAATACTCACGCACGTGCATATTGACCATATTATGGCGCTTGATGAATTAAAAGATTTAACAGGTGCGCAAATTGTTGCAAGCACGGCAGAGGCAGAACTTTTAAACGATAATATGGGCACTCTGGCAGAACTGTTCAG
Organism: Clostridia bacterium; assembly: GCA_045535195.1. Lineage (GTDB taxonomy): Bacteria > Bacillota > Clostridia > UMGS1810 > UMGS1810 > SIG455. Next base: position 6,680 of record JAZSLD010000062.1, read on the forward strand.
CACAGTACCGCCATTTTCCAAGGCGGATATAACCGTTTCTGACGGCGATGTGCTATGCCTTGGTAAAGCAGAGATGAAGTTTATCCATACCCCCGGTCATACCATAGGCGGTATGTGTATATTGTGCGGTGATATTCTTGTATCGGGCGATACGCTTTTTGCGTCGTCTATAGGCAGAACAGATTTCCCCGGCGGAAGTCATAGCCAACTTATATCGTCTATAAACGATAAACTTATGAAACTCAATGACGATGTGCAGGTTTACCCCGGCCACGGAATGCCTACAACCATAGGCACAGAAAGGGTAGGAAACCCGTTTATTTAATATGATGAAATGAAATAGTATTATCATCTGCCTAAATATACTCAAACAGATGGTAATACTATTTCATAAAGTCTAATAAAAAGTATTTATACTATAACACACATGGCTATATTTAGGTGAGCTATAGTATAAATGCTTTAAACCAAAAAGGAAAACGCTTATGAAAATATGTCTTGTAAATCATAACGAACGCTACGCCGTGTGCGAGATTGCCATGGCATATTTTCCGCGCACAAAATTTGAAGATACTGATGTTTTACCGTCCGATGGCGATTACATAATAAGCGAATTGAAAGAAAGCGACGGCGCATATCAATATATAACAACTGTAAGTTATAACGGTGATGTGCGCACAAACACAGTTACGTCGGCAGAGTATAATAAAACATATTTCAAACAGTCGTTTCACGCTATAGCAAAAGAACTTATAGGCGGTTTTCTGCCGTGGGGAGTGCTTACGGGTATACGCCCCGGAAAGATTGCCCGTGAACTTATTGAGGACGGAATGAGCGTTGAAGATGTAAAATCACGTTTTTTAGATTTTTATCTTACTACAGAAAATAAGGCAGACTTGGCTATTGAGGTTGCTGAAAACGAAATGCGCACATTGCGCAGTATAGATAAAGACGCCGTAAGTTTGTATGTGGGTATACCGTTTTGCCCGACACGTTGTCTTTACTGTTCGTTTACGTCGCAATCAATAAAATTTACATCTAAATTTGTTGAGCCTTATCTTGAGGCACTTTATAAAGAGATAGAGTATACTGCACAAAAACTTAAAAACACACCGTATCATATTGAAACGGTGTATATCGGCGGAGGAACGCCAACATCGCTTACAGATTTACAACTCGATGCGCTTATTAAAAAACTTTATACAGAGTTTGATTTAAGCCGTATCAAAGAGTTTTCTGTTGAGGCAGGCAGACCCGATACCGTTACTGTGGACAAACTCAAAGTTTTAAAGGATAATAACGTAACAAGAATAAGCATAAATCCGCAGACAGTAAATGATAAAATACTGCAACTTATAGGCAGAAACCACACCGCACAGCAGTTTATAGAAAGTTACCATATGGCGATGGATTGCGGCCTTACCAATATAAATACGGATATTATTGCAGGCTTGCCGGAAGAGAGTGCAGATGACTTTTTAAAAACGCTTGATTGCATAAAAAAATTAAACCCAACAAATGTCACCGTACATACAATGAGCATAAAGCGCAGTTCGTTCCTCGCTCAGGATTACGACGCATATTCCGTAGCGAGTGCTTCAACCGTAAACACAATGCTTGATGCCGCTTACGATTGTATGAAAGACCTTGGCAAAATACCTTATTATATGTACAGGCAGAAAAATATGCTCGGCAATTTAGAAAATGTGGGGTATTGCGATAAAGGGTTTGAAAACCTTTATAATATTTATATAATGGAGGAAGTGCAGTCTATTATAGCCCTTGGCGCAGGTGCTTCCACCAAGATTGTAAAAGGCGATAACATAAGCAGAGTTTTTAATGTTAAAGATGTTTATGAATATATCACAAGGCACGACGAAATGCTTAAACGAAAAGACGAAGTTTTTAAATAGGAGGCAACTCTTATGCGTGAGATAAAAATATTGCATATGGCAGATATACACTTTGGCAGACCTGCTTCGGGCTTGCCTGAGCATCTGCGTGATATCCGCCGTCAGGAGGTACGCTCTGCCTTTTCTGCGGCGATATCGTATCCTAAAGAAAATTGCGCAGATGCTGTACTTATCGCAGGCGATTTGTTTGACTTTGCTGATGCGGACAAAAGTACAATAAATTTTGTTATTGGCGAATTTGCAAAGATTAAAGAAATCCCCGTACTTATTGCACCCGGAAATCACGACCCTTTGGGCAGTGCGTACAATGCGCTTTCAGCGGCAGATTGTCCGAATGTTACGGTTTTTT
>JAZSLD010000145.1:0-7626 GCA_045535195.1 Clostridia bacterium
AATATTGATGAAGAATAATGTTTTCATATATATACAAGAAAGAAGGATTTATTCACAATGATTTATTTTGACAATGCCGCAACTACGGCTGTGAAAAAAGAAGTTTTAGAAAAAATGCTCCCCTATTTTTCCGAAAGTTACGGAAATGCATCTTCTATATATACTATTGGACGCACAAGTGCCGCTGCCATCGCAAAAGCACGTGAGCAGGTAGCAAACGCTATCGGTTGCAAAAGTAACGAAGTGTATTTCACCGGTTGCGGAAGCGAGGCTGATAACTGGGCAATAAAAGGCGTTGCGTTTGCAAATAAATCAAAAGGCAAACATATCATTACAACCGCCATTGAACATCACGCTGTTTTGCACACCTGCCAGTATCTTGAAAAACACGGATTTGAAGTTACCTATCTTCCCGTTGATGAACACGGAAAGGTATCGCCCGAAGCAGTAAAAAACGCTATAAGAGAAGACACCATTCTTATTACTGTAATGTTTGCAAATAATGAAATCGGAACTATTGAACCTATCGCTGAAATAGCCAAAATTGCAAAAGAACACAAAATACTTTTCCATACAGACGCCGTTCAGGCAATTGGTGCTGTAGAAATTGACGTTAACAAACTCGGCGTTGACTTACTCTCGCTTTCAGGCCACAAATTCGGCGGTCCTAAAGGTGTTGGTGCTCTGTATATTAAAAGCGGTGTGCGTATAGACAATTTTATGCACGGAGGAGCGCAGGAAAAGGCAAAACGTGCAGGAACAGAAAATCTTGCGGGGATAGTTGGTCTTGGAACTGCCATTGAATTGGCTTGCGCAAATATCCCTGAAAAGGCTGCTAAAATTGCTAAAATACGTGATTATATAATTAAAAATATTTCTGAAAATATCCCCTACTGCCGCTTAAACGGACATCCGACAGACAGACTGTGCGGCAATGTGAACTTCTCGTTTGAGTTTATAGAGGGCGAAGGTATGCTTTTGCATCTGGATTTAAACGGTATTGCGGCATCGTCGGGCTCAGCGTGCACATCGGGTTCGCTTGACCCCTCGCACGTATTACTTGCGATTGGACTTCCGCACGGTATTGCACACGGTTCGTTAAGGGTTTCTGTAGGTGATACAAACACTATGGAAGAGGCCGACAAACTGCTTGAAATTTTGCCGGACATAATTCAGAAACTGCGCGATATGTCGCCGTTGTATGAAGAAATAAAAAACAAATAATTTATCGGAGGAATATATAATGTATAGCGAAAAAGTTATGGACCATTTTTCCAATCCAAGAAATGTGGGTGAAATTGAAAATGCCGACGGTGTTGGTCAGGTTGGTAATGCCAAATGCGGCGACATTATGAAAATGTATATCAAAGTTGAAAACGATGTTATAGTAGACGTTAAATTCAAAACATTTGGTTGTGGCGCTGCTATTGCCACAAGCAGTATGGCAACAGAACTTGTTAAAGGCAAAACATTAGACGAGGCTCTTGCGCTTACAAACAAAGCCGTTATGGAAGCGTTAGACGGTTTACCGCCTGTTAAAGTACATTGCTCGGTTTTGGCTGAAGAGGCTATTGCGGCAGCAGTTCAGAATTATTATGACACTCACGGTATAGATAAGCAAGTTGCAAAAAGCCATTGCGATTCGTGCAACTGCGAACATTAAAACAAATTAAAGTTCTCTTATTTTTAAGAGAACTTTTTTAATTAATTTTTGTTTAAAAAAACTTTGTATAAATATTCAAAATAGTGTTGACAATTGCCAATTTATGCAGTATAATACATATAAAATTAAATACTGCTATGTGATGTTTGCAGGAGATGCGTAACGCGCGCAGCCGAAGAAGTAAAACTTTCAGGCTCTACACTATGTAGAGAAGACTGCAAATTGATAGGACTTTGGAGACACTCATTTTGAGGGCCGAAGGTGAAAGCGATTATATCGCGAATCTCTCAGGCAAAAGGACAAAGATATTTTCCCTTTACGGGGAATATATGTGTTTTTATGTTATTCAAACCACCCTATCGTTCACGGGTGGTTTTTTAAATTTATAAAAAAAGGATGGTATTAAAATTATGGACACTTTATTACAAATTGTTCAGACGATCAACAAGTATCTTTCAGATTACATTTTGATCATCATGCTCATTGGCGCAGGTTTGTTCTTCTCTATCAGAACAAAGTTTGTACAGGTTCGTTGCTTTGGCGAAGGCTGCAAAGCAGTATTCGGCGGATTCGGTTCAAAAGACAAAGGCAACAAATCAGGTCTTAACTCGTTCCAGGCTTTAACTACAGCGATTGCTGCTCAGGTAGGTACCGGTAACATTGTAGGTGCTTGCGGTGCTATTTTAATCGGTGGTCCGGGTGCTGTGTTCTGGATGTGGGTTATTGCTTTCTTTGGTATGGCTACAATCTATGCTGAGGCAGTTTTAGCACAGAAAACAAGAACTGTTGAAGATGACGGCACTATAAAGGGTGGTCCTGTATATTACATAAAAACTGCTTTCAAAGGCAAATTTGGTACTTTCCTCGCAGTATTCTTTGCTATTGCATCTATCTTAGCACTCGGATTTATGGGCGCTATGGTTCAGTCTAACTCAATCGGCGAATCTTTCAATACTGCTTTTGGTGTGCCTACATGGATTACAGGTCTTGTTGTTTCTGTACTTTCTGTTCTTATATTCCTCGGCGGTGTTAAACGTCTTGGTGCAGTAACAGAAAAATTAGTTCCCGTTATGGCTATTCTTTATATCATTGGCGGTTTGGTTATACTTATTGCAAGAATTCAGTATATCCCCGAAACTATCGGTATGATTTTCAAATATGCGTTCCAACCAAGTGCTATCATCGGCGGCGGTATTGGTATGGCTATTAAAAACGCCATCAGCCAGGGTGCTAAGAGAGGTCTTTTCTCTAACGAAGCAGGTATGGGTTCTACCCCACACGCTCACGCACTTGCAAATGTTAAAAATCCACACGACCAGGGTGTTGCTGCTATGATGGGTGTGTTTATTGATACATTTATCGTTCTTACAATGACTGCATTGGTTGTTATCTCTACTTTATATGCAGGTAATGGTCCTCTGGGTACATTGGAAGCAGTACAGAGTGCTAATGCAGGCGAACTTGTTGTTAATGGTGCAACTGTTGCTAAAACCAATATGGCGCAGTTGGCTTTCTCCGGTATATTTGGCTCTTCAATTGGTAGCAAGTTTGTTGCTATCTGCCTGTTCTTCTTCGCATTCTCAACCATTATCAGTTGGAATCTGTTCGGTAAAATCAACTACAACTACCTCTTCGGCAAAAAGACAAACGCTATTTATGCAACAATTGCAATTGTGTTTATCTTCTTAGGTTCTCTCCTTTCAAACGATCTGGTTTGGGAACTTACAGATATGTTTAACCAGTTAATGGTTATACCCAACGTTATTGCAATCATCGCTCTTGGTGGCTTAGTTGCTAAAGAAGCAAAAGATGCAAAAGAACGCAAAATCAACAAATAATTTAAAACTCCATTGGTATAAAAAACACCACATTCTTTTGAATGTGGTGTTTTTGTTAATAGTTCAATTTTGCGCATTTGTCAATAAATAACGAATTCATATATTTCTTTGAAAACATATAAATATATGTTATTAAAAACCTTGTAGAATCACAAAAACTGTGATATAATAATTCAATAACGATGAAAGTGAGGTCCTTAAATGGAAATAGTATTACTTACTGCATCAGGAGTCGGCGGTGCTACTATAATCGGCGCTCTTATCGGATTTGTTTTTAAAAACATTTCACACAAATTCAGTGATTTAATACTTTCGTTTGCAGCAGGCGTTATGCTTTGTGCAGCGGTTTTCGGGCTTATATTACCGTCGCTTGAACACGGAAACAGTTTTTCTTTAATCCTTTCAATACTCGGCATCTTCTGCGGCGCATTTATATTAAATCTTTTAGACAAAGCAGTTCCGCACCTTCACAGATTATCGGGTGTTGAAATAGAAAACCATACAGAAAAAAATGAAAAACTAAGCAAAGTTTTACTTTTTGTAATGGCTATTGCAATCCACAATTTGCCGGAGGGAATTGCGGCAGGTGTAGGCTTTGGTACAGGAAATACTGCCGAAGCACTTACCATTGCCGGAGGAATTGCTCATCAGAATATCCCTGAAGGTATGGTTATAATTGCACCTATGCTTGCTGCAGGTATGAGCAAAAAACGTACGCTTTTTGCCGCATCGCTTACCGGAATTGTAGAGGTTATCGGCACTTTTATAGGTTACTTTGCGATAAGTATTTCAAATGCTATTTTACCATTTGCACTTGCTTTTGCAGGCGGTACTATGCTTTATGTTATAAGCGACGAAATGATTCCTGAAACTCATCACGGTGGTGAACGAGGCGCTACATATGCATTACTTATTGGTTTTTGTTTAATGCTTATAATGGATTTCTATCTGGGATAAACTAATAAAAAAGGAGAAATCACAAAATGAAAATAACAGATAAAATATTTCAAATCGGAGTAAACGATTACAATATAGACCTTTTTGAAGGACAATACCATGTAGAAAACGGAATGGCATACAACTCATATATTATTTACGATGAAAAAATTGCCGTTTTGGATACGGTTGATAAAAACTTCGGCGACGAATGGCTTGACAACATAAAAAGCGTTCTCGGCGAAAAACAGCCTGACTATCTTATTGTGCATCATATGGAGCCCGACCACGCATCGAATATTGACAGATTTACAAAAGAATATCCAAGCGCAAAAATTGTTTCAAACAGTAAATCATTTGTAATGATGAAGCAATTTTTCGGTTCAGACTATATTGACAACCAAATCGTTGTAGGCGAAGGCGACACACTCTCACTCGGCAATCACGAACTAACATTTATAACTGCTCCAATGGTGCATTGGCCGGAGGTAATTTTAAGTTACGAAAAAACAACAAAAACGCTTTTTTCGGCAGACGCATTCGGCAAATTCGGAACACGCGACGCCGATGAAGAATGGGATTGCGAAGCGCGACGTTATTACTTTGGAATTGTAGGCAAATACGGTACTCAGGTACAGACACTTCTTAAAAAAGCAGTAAATCTGGAAATTGAACGTATATGCCCTCTGCACGGTCCTGTTCTTACCGAAAATCTGTCGCATTATATTAATCTTTATAATACGTGGTCATCATATGAGCCCGAAACAAAAGGCGTTGCAATTTGCTATACGTCTGTTTACGGAAACACCGAAAAAGCAGTAAGAATGTTGGAAAAAGAACTTTTAAATAACGGCTGTGAAAGGGTGTCTGTATCTAATCTTGCAAGGTGTGATATGGCAGAGGCTGTTGAAGACGCTTTCAGGTACGACAGACTTGTTCTTGCCACAACCACTTACAACGGCGGTATTTTTCCGTTTATGAATGAGTTTATTCACCACCTTACAGAGCGCAATTTCCAAAACAGAACTGTAGCAATTATTGAAAACGGCAGTTGGGCTCTTATGGCCGAAAAAACGATAAAATCAATGTTAGAAAACTCTAAAAATATTAATTACACCGAGTGCGGAGTTCACATAAAATCCACCGTAAACGATGAAAACAACGCTGAAATTGCAGAACTTGCAAAAGAACTTTGTAAATAAAGGAGATTGAATTATGGCTGCTATTAAAATTACTAAAGAAAATTTTGTAAACGAAGTATTAAATAGTGATAAACCCGTACTTTTAGATTTTTGGGCAAGTTGGTGCGGTCCCTGCCGGATGGTATCCCCCATTGTTGACGAAATTGCTCAAGAGCATCCCGAAATAAAAGTTGGCAAGGTAAATGTTGACGAAGAAAGCGAACTTGCTTCTGAATTTAAAGTAATGAGTATCCCCTCTCTTTTTGTTATCAAGGGCGGCGAAATTGTAAACAGCAGCGTTGGTGCAAAAACAAAAAAACAGATACTTGAAATGATATAATCTAAAGGATTTATTTACTATGGATAATCATATTTATGACGTTATAATAATCGGCGGCGGACCTGCCGGATACACTTCTGCACTATACACGGCAAGAGCAGGTTTTGACACTTTGGTTATTGAAAAATTCTCTGCAGGCGGTCAGATGACGCAAACCTCACAAATTGATAACTACCCTGGATTTGACGAGGGTGTCGACGGTTTTACCTTAGGTTTTAAAATGCAAAACGGCGCAGAACGCTTTGGTGCTAAAACCATGCAATCCGAAGTGTTATCCGTCCAATTAAAAGATAAGATTAAAACTGTTGTTACCGATGATGGTACTTTTCACTCTAAAACAATTATTATTGCAACCGGTGCCGGGCACAAGCATCTCGGTTTAGAAAATGAGGAAAACCTTATAGGCAAAGGCGTAGGTTATTGTGCTGCTTGCGACGGAATGTTCTATAAAGGCAAAACCGTTGCAGTAGTTGGCGGTGGAAATTCTGCTGCTGCAGATGCACTTTTGCTTTCTAAAATATGCGAAAAGGTTTTTTTAATTCACCGCCGTGACACCTTAAAGGCAACAAAAGTTTATCACGAGCCATTAATGAAAACCGAGAATGTGGAATTTATCTGGGATAGCGTTGTTACAGAAATACTTTTCGACGAAATGGTTAACGGTTTAAAAATTAAAAATATCAAAACAGAGTCAGAAAGTGAAATTTCGTGTAACGGATTTTTTATAAGCATCGGCAGAAGTCCTGAAACATCAATTTTTAAAGAACAAGTAGATATTGATGAATTTGGATACATTATAGCTGACGAAACAACTAAAACCAATATTGAGGGCGTGTTTGCTGTTGGTGATGTACGTACTAAAGTGGTACGGCAAATAGTGACTGCTGTGGCTGACGGTGCAACTGCATCTCATTTTATTGAACAATATTTAGCACAGGCAAAAGGAGAATAGCGTTATGGAAAACTGGAATGGATACAAATTGGAAAAAGAAATTTTTGAAGGCAGAGAACTTATAACAGTTTACCCAAAAGTTTCAAACGGCAAATGGGCAATTAAAACGGAATATTTTGATTCATTTCCCGATGTACAGATTAAATTGCTGGATATGGGTTATCACATATTCCACGTAAAGAACATAACCCGCTGGCACAAATGGGAAGATACTGAAGTGAGAGCAAAATTAGCAGAATATGTACACTCCAAATACAATTTAAGCAAAAAATGCGTTATTATAGGTATGAGTTGCGGCGGTATGCAGGGTATTTATTTTGCTACAAAATATCCGCAGTATGTATCTTGTATGTATTTGGATGCTCCTGTAGTCAATCTCCTCTCCTGCCCGGCAGGTTTAGGCAAAGCAGACAATTCTATGATGGGAGAATTTGAAAGAAATAAAGGAATGACTTTAACCGAACTTTTAAGTTATCGTGAACATCCGCTTGACTACATACCACAGTTAGTTAAAAACAATATTCCCGTTATTCTTGTTTCGGGCGATGCTGATACTGTTGTTCCGTATGACGAAAACGGAATTTTGCTTAATGAGGCATATGCGAAAAACGGTTGCATAATAGAAACCATCATCAAAAACGGCGGCGACCATCATCCGCACAGTCTTGAAGACAATACACCGATAATTGAATTTATTAAAAAATATGACAATGAAT
>JAZSLD010000236.1:0-2812 GCA_045535195.1 Clostridia bacterium
CCACCATAGGCTGATGCAGCCTATGGCAAAGTGCTGTTTGCGCAAATTATTTAAGTGCCACTCTGTGGAATACTTTTTTACCTTTTTTGATGATAACTTCTCCATCGGTGAAATCTGCCGTAGTAACCATACGGTCGATAGCAGTAACTTTTTCGTTGCCAACGCTTACGCCGCCCTGCTGAACAAGACGTCTGCCCTCACCTTTTGACGGGATAAGACCGCAAGTCATAAGAAGGTCGAGAATGTTAATGCCCTCGCCCAACTCGTCTGCTGATATATCTGTGCTTGGCATATTGGCAGAACTTGCACCACCGAACGCCGCCTCTGCAGCATCTTTTGCTTTGGCCGCCTCTTGCTCGCCATGCACAAGTTTTGTAACCTCAAACGCCAGTATCTTTTTAGCGGTGTTGAGCTCGGCGCCTTCGAGTTTTTCAAGTTCGTGAATTTCTTCCATAGGAATGAATGTAAGAAGTTTTAAGCACTTGATAACATCGGCGTCGTCAACATTGCGCCAGTACTGATAAAATTCATAAGGAGTAGTTTTTGCAGGGTCAAGCCACAAAGCACCGCTTTGTGTTTTACCCATCTTTTTACCCTCGCTGTTTGTAAGCAGGGTAAATGTCATTCCGTAATCCTGTTTCTGGTCTTTTCTGCGGCAAAGGTCTATACCGCCAAGGATATTTGACCACTGGTCGTCGCCGCCCAGTTCGATTTTACAGTCGTACTTACGGTTGAGCATCAAAAAGTCGTAACTCTGCATAAGCATATAGTTAAATTCAAGGAAGGACAAACCTTTTTCCAATCTCTGCTTAAAGCACTCGGCAGAGAGCATTTTATTAACCGAGAAGCACGAGCCTATATCTCTTAAAAACTCAACATAGTTAAGGTCTAAAAGCCAGTCACCATTGTTGACCATAACCGCTTTGTCGTCAGAAAAATCTATAACTCTTGAAAGTTGTTCCTTAAATCTTTCGCAGTTGTAGTCGATGATTTCTTTAGTCATCATCTGGCGCATATCGGTTCTGCCCGAGGGATCGCCAATATGACCTGTACCGCCGCCTACAAGCGCAATCGGTCTGTGCCCGTGCATCTGCATATGGCGCATAACTACCATCTGCAAAAAGTGACCTACGTGCAGGCTGTCTGCAGTGGGGTCAAAACCTATATAAAAGGTAACCTTTTCCTTACCGAGTAATTCTCTTATTTCTTGCTCATGTGTTACCTGAGCGATTAAACCTCTTTCGCTCAACACATCGTAAACATTTCTCATCTGTTTATGTCCTCCCGTACAAGTACAATTATATACATACTAATTGTACCAGTAAAATCAAATAAATTCAAGTACTTCTTTCATAGTTTTTTCAATCACTTCGTCGAGTTTTGAAAAATCCATAGCGGGAATATAGTATTTTTCGAGTTCATCGTGATATTGCTTTGCAACGGCAATGGTTGAAACAGCACGGTTTATAAGGCGTTCAATCTCAGACGAGGCAAACTCACGTTCGTCTTTGTACTTTTCAAGCATATATTTGCTTGAAAACTCATCAAAATCTACTACTTCGCCCTTGTCGTAGGTGTGATATGCGTTAGAAACAGTAAACGCAAGATTGAGTTTCGGTATGATAAGATGGTCTATGTGTTTATCAGGCGCAAACGGACAATAATATGCCTCCACATCAAAGCCACGGTTTACGGCAATGTCGCAAATACGTTTAATGCAGTTTGAGCCGTACCCTTTTATAATATATGTTTTGTAACCGTCAAGAATGGTATCTGCAAAGTTTACAAGTCCTTTGGGAGTTATTCCGCTTGCAAAAAGTTTGCGTACATTGCCCCTCACCTCTGAAACGGGGATTTCGGCAAATTCCTGAAAGATTATGTTCTCCTCAAATGCGGCGTGCACATTGCCTTTCATACTTTTTTCATAAATGCTTTCTAAATCGTTCTGCAAAAGCGAGGCAGATGCAAGGTACACATACGCACGTTTAAACTGTTCGCTGATTTTTTGATTTGTTTTAATAATCCCCTCTTTGTGGCGATTAAGTGCATCTGCGTCCCAACATGCACCCATATACAGAATTTCATCTACTGCGCCGGGGGTTTTAGGGTCAACTATGTGGGGAGATGTGCCGTCTACAAACGCAATGTTTGCAGGCTTTATAATAATGCCGTCGAGCGAGTCGGGGTCGGACGAACAATGCGCAATCTCCACATCAGCACCTTTTTTAACCGCAACGGCGGCAACCTTTTTCATAAGAGTTGACTTGCCCGTACCGGGACCGCCTTTGATACAGTAAATTTTTCGTGCATTTTCCTGCGGAAGAAGATAATCGTAATACGAATAAAACCCTGACGGCGTGTTTCCGCCGAGGAAAAAGTGCTTTTCTCTGCCTTTAAATGCCATAAGTACCACCCTCCTTATATAATCATATTATTTTATGATTATAAGGCTTAAATGGTTACGGCGTATATTTAGAGATAAGCATACCTACATTTTTTACGCAACACCTTATGGTATGCGGTTTTAAAACGTCGACCTATGGAAGAATTGGCAAACAAATTAATGTGAAATTGCTTTTTGGCTTCCAAAACCGATGCGATTAATTCCCTATAACATATAAAGTATCGGTTTAGCACGCATAAAATAAGTTTTTATTGCGTGCGGTGGTAAAAGGCAAAAAGCAATGAGCATAGGCAAAAGTAAGGCTAACTATGTATGCCTTACTTTTGCCTTAATTTGTCCAATTCTGGAATTAGTCGACTAAGGGGTTCAAGGGGATATTTCCCCTTGTAAAACAATTTTTAAAAATAT
>JAZSLD010000154.1:0-4042 GCA_045535195.1 Clostridia bacterium
GTGTGTCTACTATATTTATTCTGATACCGTCGTGAACTAACGAGGTTGTCTTGGAAAGAATTGTAATACCCCTCTCTCTTTCCAGATCGTTACTATCCATTACACGCTCGGCAACCTGTTGATTTTCTCTGAAAATACTGCTCTGCTTGAGCATAGCATCAACCAAAGTGGTTTTGCCGTGGTCTACATGGGCAATGATTGCCACGTTTCTTAAATTTTCTCTTTTATTCATCTGTAATCTCTTTTCGTATATATAATCCAAGGTAATTAAAAAGCCTCCATTTGGTCATAAATGGAGGCTCTGACACAACAAAATTATTTGTCCATGCCGAATTTCTTTCTGAATTTTTCTACTCTACCGCCTGTATCAACGAGTTTTTGTTTGCCAGTATAGAAAGGATGGCATTTAGAACAAATTTCCACGTTGATGTTTTCTCTTGTAGATCTTGTTTCAAAAACTTCACCGCAAGCACATTTTACAGTAGCAGTTTTGTAATCGGGATGTATTCCTTCTCTCATGTATTGTTCACCTCTTTCATCAGAGTTAATTCACGTTATCATTTATAACCTTTGATATTATATCACACATTTTTTACAAATGCAAGCATATTTTACATCATTTTTAAAATTTTTTCGCTAAAAGTATCTAAAGCCGCATTTGCAGCGTCTAAACTATCGCAGCAAACACCGAAATAGAACTTGATTTTAGGCTCTGTTCCTGAAGGACGCATAGCAAACCACGAATTATCCTCAAATATAAATTTAAGTACGTTTGAAGATGGCAAGCCAAGGTCTTTTTCAGTTCCGTCAGCCATAAGCGCAGTTCCTTTTTTAACGTCCCACATCTCGGCCACTTTAACACCGTTTATTTCTTTAACAGGGTTTGCTCGGCAGTTTTCCATTATAGCCTTAATCTGCTCGGCACCGTCGATACCTGTAAATGTTTTTGTGGTAGTTCTTTCAAGATAAAATCCGTATTTTGCATAAAGGTCCATAAGTCCCTCGTAAAGTGTCATACCTCTCGCCTTATAATCTGCAGCCATCTGGCACGCAAGCATTGATGCTACAACAGCGTCTTTATCTCTGGCGTGAGTGCCGGCGAGGTATCCGTAACTTTCTTCAAAGCCGAACAGATACTGATTATAATAGTCGTTTTCTTCAAAATCTTTAATCATTTCGCCGATAAATTTAAAGCCCGTAAGAACGTCGTATGTTTTAACGCCGTATTCTTCTGCTATCGGATAAACCATTGAAGTTGAAACGATTGTTTTAATAAGTGCTCCGTTTGCAGGAAGTGTGCCTTTTGCCTTTTTGTTTCTGAAAATAAATTCAGTAAGCAACACACCCATCTGGTTACCGTTCAAAGTTACATAATCGCCACTTGCAGTTTTAACTACCACACCTATGCGGTCGCAGTCGGGGTCAGTAGCAAAAATAAGGTCTGCATTTTCTTTTTTGGCAAGTTCTATAGCAAGAGCAAATCCTTCTTTTTCCTCAGGATTTGGTGATTTAACTGTACTGAAATTGGGGTCGGGAAGTTCCTGCTCGGGAACAACTGTAACATTTTTAAGACCTGTCATTTCAAGTATTTTTCTTACCGGTTTATTACCGGAGCCGTGGAACGGCGAGTATACAACTTTAAAATTATCGCCAAGAATTTTATAGTTTTCTTCATTTATAGACTGCTCTTTAACTGCAGCAAGGTATGCAGCATCAACATCTGCACCAATAATCTCGATAAGTCCTTTTGCTTTTGCATCAGCCTCGTCCATAACCTTAACGCCATCAAATATATCTATGCTGTCTATAATAGATGTAACATAATCCGAAGATTCAGGCGGCAACTGACTGCCATCGGACCCGTATGCTTTATATCCGTTATATTCTTTTGGGTTATGGCTGGCGGTAATCATTATACCCCTTGATGTTTTTAAATGGCGCACCGCAAACGAAAGTTCAGGAACGGGACGGAGTTCATCAAAAACATATGCCTTAATGCCGTTAGCCGCTAAAACCTTTGCAGTTTCCATAGCAAATTCATACGATTTCAAACGGCTGTCGTAAGAGATAACAACACCGCCATCAACCTCGCCGCAGTTTATAATATCTGCCGCTATACCCTGAGTAGCCTTGCGTACTGTGTATATATTCATTCTGTTAGTACCTGCGGCAATAATTCCGCGAAGTCCTGCAGTACCGAATTCAAGATTTTTATAAAAACGCTCTTTAATTTCATTTTCATCATTTTTAATCTGCTCAAGTTCTGCCTTGATTTCAGCATCAACAACAGGTGAAGATAACCATTTATTATACTCGTCCATCCAAATCATAGTGTAACCTCCGAAATATTAGTAATTAAGTTTATTATATACAATCTATGAAAAAAAATCAACAGATATATCCATATTGCTGAATTTAGTAAACTGTATTGCGAATTTTTAGAACTTATGGTATCATAAATATATAAAGAAACGTCGGGAGTTAATACCAATGAGAATAATATCTGCAAACGAAATAACAAACATAGTTAAAGATATGTGCATAGAAGCAAACTACTATTTACCGTGCGACGTTTTAAACAGTCTTAAAAACGCGCACGAGAATGAGCAATCTGAAACTGGCAAAGATATACTCGGCAAGATAATAGAAAATGCCGACATTGCCAAAAACAAAAAAATGGCTATCTGTCAGGATACCGGCATGGCGGTTTTCTTTGTGGAGATTGGCAGCGATGTACATATAGACGGAAACTTAACCGACGCTATAAATGAGGGGGTACGATGCGGATACGCAGAGGGGAACCTTCGCAAATCTATAGTGTCCGACCCTATTGAACGTAAAAACACAGGCGACAACACGCCAGCCGTTATTCATTACGACTTTGTAGATGGTGACAAAATTACAATTACAATAGCGCCAAAAGGTTTTGGAAGCGAAAATATGAGTGCGCTTAAAATGTTCTCTCCGTCTGAGGGGATTGAAGCAATAAAAGATTTTGTAGTTGACACCGTAAGCAAAGCGGGCAGCAACCCATGCCCACCGATAGTTGTCGGAGTTGGCATAGGCGGAAACTTTGAGTCGTGCGCCGCATTGGCAAAACGTGCACTTGCAGACTCCGAAAGCAATCCCCAACCTTTTTATGCAGGTATTGAGAAAGAACTTCTTAATCGCATAAACGATTTAGGCATAGGCCCGCAAGGTTTTGGCGGAACGCAAACTGCGCTCAATGTGTTTATAAAAACAGCACCCACCCACATAGCAGGATTACCTGCTGCAGTAAATATAAGTTGCCACGTTACAAGGCATCTTAAAAAAATTGTTTAACACCCTTAAAATAAGGGTAAATATATTATAGGAGATAAAAATCTCCATCTTAGGAAAAAGGAGTTGTTGGTATGAACATTAAATTCACAGGCAGAAAAATCGATGTTACACAGGGATTAAAAGATTATTCTGAAAAAAGATTGCAACGCATTGAAAAGTTTTTCCCCGAAAGTGCGTATGCCACAGTTACTTTCTCCGTACAGAAAGACAATCATATTGCTGAGATAACCATATATCACGAAAGTATGATATTCAGGGCAGAAATTTCAAATGACGACATGTATGCCGCTATTGACAAAGCAATCGACGTTTTGGAACGCCAGATTCGTAAACAGAAAACACGTCTTGAGAAAAAACTTAAAACCGGCGCTTTTTTAACTGACGAAGTTCAGATTGAAGAAGAAACCGAGTTTAAGATAGTAAAATCTAAAAAGTATGAAAACAAACCGATGAGCGCCGAAGAGGCAATTCTTCAAATGAACCTGTTAGGTCATGCATTTTATGTTTTTAACAATGCCGAAACTAACGACAAATGCGTTGTTTACAAACGCAAAGACGGAAACTACGGTTTGATTGAACTTGAATAAAGTTAAAGTTAAACAGACTGCTTTCAAAAAGCAGTCTGTTTTTTATTATATATCTTTTTTCTTATCATATATCATACCGAATGCTCCGGGACCGGCATGAGTACCTATGCACGAGCCTGCCTCCGCCTCTA
>JAZSLD010000092.1:0-2184 GCA_045535195.1 Clostridia bacterium
ACATATAAAGCATCGGTTTAGCACGCATAAAATGAGTTTCTATTGCGTGCGGTGGATAAAGGCAAAAAGCAATGAACATATAATTTGTCCAATTCTGTAATCAGTCGACAAGGGGGTTGCCAAGGGGGAAGTCCCCCTTGGAGAATCTTTAATTTTAAAAATAAATTTTTAAATAGCGGAACGTCGGCAAGCGCCGTTCCCTACAATGCTTCCATACATTTATGTGGGACAACCGGCCCCCCTAATAACCCCATTTTATGCGTAGTATTTTTACAAAAAACTACGAAAGGAGAAAGACCATTGATTACAAAACAACAGATAATTCCGGTTTTGCCGCTACGTGGCCTGCCGGTATATCCTTATATGATTATACATTTTGATGCAGGCAGAGATTTCACCATAAAAGCCATAGAAGAGGCTATGGCAGACGATGGTTTAATTATGCTTATTTCTCAGCGTGATTTTGAAGTGGCAGAGCCAAAAGAGGCAGACCTCTACGACGTTGGTACCATTGCCAAAATCCGTCAGATTTTAAAGCACAGCGAAAATGACTTCCGCATAGCGGTAGAGGGCATCAGCCGTGCCTCTGTAAATACTTTTGTGCAGACACGCCCGTATTTTCTGGCAGACGTTACTGAGATTTCGGACGCACCGCTTGACGAGGGCGATAAAATCGTGGGCGATGTTTATATGGAAAAAATCAAGCAGATGTGCCGCAGCGGAGCATTCTTGCCAAAAGAGCCCGAGGCTGCCGAGGCACTTAAAACGCTCGATTCCATTACCGACCACGCGTATTTCAGCGATATTGTTGCAGCAAACGTGTACAGTACATTAGAGAAAAAGCAGGCGGTTTTAGCAGAATTCGACGTTGTAAAAAGGCTTAAACTTTTAACAGATATTATAGGCGACGAAATCCAACTGCTTAATTTAGAATCTAAAATCGACAGTAAAGTACATAGAAATATCGACAAGCACCAAAAAGAATATTTTTTGCGTGAACAGTTAAAAGTTATACGTGGCGAACTTGGTGATGATGAGGGTATTGACAAAGACATTGACGAATACCGCAAAAAACTGTCGGACAAAAAAGCGCCCGAGGCGGTAATCGCCAAATGCGAAAAAGAGATGGAGCGTCTGGAGAAGATGCAGCCGGGCAGTCCTGAAGCGGGCGTTGTAAGAACATATCTTGACTGGGTAACAGACCTGCCGTGGTCCGTTAAAACTGACGAGAATTACGATATATCAGGCGCAGAGGCAATTTTAGAGGCAGACCATTACGGTTTAAAAAAGGTTAAAGAGCGCATACTGGAGTTTTTGTCGGTACGCACATTAACAGGCGGCGCAAAAACGCCTATTATATGTTTGGTCGGCCCTCCGGGAGTGGGTAAAACATCTATTGCAAAATCCATCGCCAGAGCAACAGGAAGAAATTACGTGCGTATATCACTTGGAGGTATTCGTGACGAAGCCGAGATACGCGGCCACAGAAAAACATATATCGGCGCAATGCCGGGCAGAATTATAACAGCACTTAAAAAGGCAGGCAGTGCAAACCCGCTTATTTTATTGGACGAGATAGACAAACTCTCTGCAGACTATAAGGGCGACCCGTCATCGGCACTTTTAGAGGTGCTCGACAGCGAGCAGAACTTTGCTTTCCGTGACCATTTTATAGAACTCGATACAGATTTGTCCGACGTAATGTTTGTAACTACTGCAAACTCGGTTGAAGATATAGACCGTCCTCTGCTTGACAGAATGGAGATAATAGATATATCGGGCTACACAGAGTACGATAAAATTAATATCGCACGAGAGCATCTTATTCCAAAACTTATGCAGCAACACGGACTTAAAAAAAGTACGCTCCGCATCAGCAAAGAGGCAATAGCCGACATTATAAACTGCTACACACGTGAGGCGGGCGTGCGTAATTTAGAACGCAAACTCGCTCAGGTTATGCGCAAAAGTGCTTCGGCGATTGTTAAAGACGGCGCAAAATCCGTGTCTGTAGGAAAGAAAAATCTTGAAACTTTCCTTGGCAAAAAGATTTTTAAAGACGACGACAAATTAAAAACCAACCAGATTGGCGTTGTAAACGGTTTGGCGTGGACTCAGTACGGTGGCGATACGCTGTGCGTTGAGGTAAACTGTATGAAAGGCACGGGCAAAACAGAACTTACA
>JAZSLD010000078.1:0-4361 GCA_045535195.1 Clostridia bacterium
CCCGTACTTATTGCACCTGGAAATCACGACCCTTTGGGCAGTGCGTACAATGCGCTTTCAGCGGCAGATTGTCCGAATGTTACGGTTTTTGGCGCAGAGTGCGATGTAAAAACTTTTCCTGAAAAGAATTTTGCGGTATATGGAATTGGATTTGATAACGAGGTTGTAAACGAGCCGCTTCTTAAAAAAATCAAGGCACAAGACGAAAATATTGTTAATATTGCGCTTGTTCACGGTGAACTTGCGCCTAAAAGCGACTATAACCCGTTGACAGAGGCAGATATTGCCGCAACCGGTATGGACTATATTGCCCTGGGGCATGTGCATACATATTCAGGCATTAAAAAAGCAGGCAACACATATTATGCGTACAGCGGCGCTTTAGAGGGCGGCGGTTTTGATGAATGCGGAGATAAAGGTGTAATATTCGGTACAGTTTCAAAGGATAGATGTTCTCTTGAACTTGTGCCGTTAAGCAGACGTCGTTATCATACTATAGAGGTTGATGTAACGGGCACTTCCACATTGCAGGAGATAATAGAAAAAGTGCTTGCTGTTACAGAAAATAAAGACGATTTGTATAAAATTGTACTTGTGGGCGAGCGACCTGAAAAAATACCGCCCAATGTTATTGAAAACGAAATCGGTGCGTTCTTTGCAAAGACAAAAGATTTAACCCGTGCGTCGTATGATTTGAAAGAAATCTCTGCCGACTATACCATTGGCGGCATATTTGCAAAAAACGTGCTTGAACGTATGGAAAATGCAGACGAAAACGAAAAAGCCGACCTTATGCGTGCGGCTGATATTGTGCTTGATATTTTAAGCGAATAACAGAGGTGTAAAGTTTATGAGTGATTATAAAAAACTTATAAACTCGCCTATCCAGTATGTTAAAGGAGTAGGCGAGAAGCGTACTGCTCTTTTTAATAAACTGGGCATATACAATGTGGAGGACCTTATTCACTATTTTCCCAGAGAGTACGAGGACAGACGCCACATATACAATATATCACAATTATCAGACGGTATGGTGTGTTGCATAAAAGCGCCTGTGCTTACCATTGCCGCCGAACGTAGATTTAAGTATAATCTTGCTGTGTATTCACTTGCTATTGACGACGGAACTGGCAGTATAAATGTGTTCTGGTTTTCGTCACCTAAATATAAACGTAAGTTTGAACGTGGCGTGGAGTATATTTTCTACGGCAAAGCAGTAAGCCGAAACGGATGGTTGCAGTTTGAACTTATAGAGGCAGAGCCGGCTTATAAAAATACAAAAACGGGCAAAATACTGCCCGTGTACCCCTTGACAAAGGGGATAAACCAGACTAATCTGCGCTCAATGATTGCGTCTGTTATGGATGATATTGACTTTTTTGAAGATTTTCTGCCGCAGGAAATAGTGCGCAAAAATAATCTTATGAGTTATGATAAAGCGATGCGTTGCATACATTTTCCTGATGATATGGACGACTTTGAGAGGGCAAGACGCAGATTTGTGTTTGAAGAACTTTTTGTACTGCAACTGTCGCTTAACTATATGAAAGACCGCCGCTGCCGTGCTGACGGACTGATTTTTCCGGATATCTCGTGCGGCAGAGCATTTGTAAATTCACTACCATTTGAATTAACCGGTGCGCAAAAGCGTGCCATACGTGAGATATGTGACGATTTTAAAAGCGGTACGCCTATGAACAGACTTGTTCAGGGTGATGTTGGCAGCGGTAAAACTGTTGTTGCTGCGTGTGCTATGTATATAACTGTTTGTAACGGTTATCAGGCGGCGCTTATGGCACCTACCGAAATACTTGCAAATCAGCATTATAACACCTTTAAAAAGTTGTTTGGCGATACGTTTAAAATTGCACTTCTTACCGGCTCTGTAAGTGGCAAAAAGAAACTTTTGTCAGATATTGAGGCCGGTGAGTACGATATTGTTATCGGCACTCACGCCATTATTGAAGATAATGTTAATTTTAAAAATCTTGGATTTTGCGTTACAGATGAACAGCACCGCTTTGGTGTTAGTCAGCGTTCAAAACTAAGCAGTAAATCGCAGTTTTGCCATGTGCTTGTTATGAGTGCTACACCTATCCCGAGAACGCTTGCTCTTATACTTTACGGCGACCTCGATATTACCATTATTGACGATAAACCCGCCGGCAGGCAGGATATAGACACTTTCTGCGTAAACGATTCTATCCGTAGCAGAGCGTATAATTTTGTGCGAAAGCAACTTGCCGAGGGTAGGCAGGCTTATGTGGTGTGTCCGCTTGTAGAGGAGTCCGAAAGTCTTGATGCAGTTGCAAGCGTACAGTTTGCCGAAAAACTGCAGACGCAGGTTTTTCCTGAATACAAAGTCGGTCTTTTGCACGGCAAAATGAAAGCCAAAGAAAAAGACGAAATTATGATGCGTTTTAAAGACGGCGAGGTTAATCTGCTTGTTGCCACAACGGTTATAGAGGTCGGCGTTGATGTACCTAACGCTAATATTATGGTTATAGAAAATGCCGAGAGGTTTGGTCTTTCGCAACTGCACCAGTTGCGCGGCAGGGTAGGCAGAGGCGATTTTAAATCGTATTGCGTGCTTATTACCAACAGCCAGAACGATACTACACAGCAACGTATGCAGACTATGACATCAACTAACGACGGATTTAAGATTTCGCAAAAAGACCTTGAACTTCGTGGTTGCGGAGAGTTTTTCGGGACACGTCAGCATGGCTTGCCCGAACTTAAAATTGCTAATCTTTTCACCGATATTGATATTTTAAAAGACGCTCAGGCTCAATGCGAAGAACTTTTAACCAACAATCCACACCTTTACGGACCTGATTGCGAAAGGTTGAAAGAACGCATAACGCATATGTTCGATAAATTTGATGGTGCCGATATATTCAATTAAAAATATTTGAGATAATTTGTAAACAATTTCATTTTGAATTGATTTTTAAAAACCAACCGTATATAATTAAATCGGGTGATATAAATGGGTAATTTTTTCGGTAATTTTTCGTACAAATTTCAGCGGTTTATGGTGGGCAGATACGGCTATGACGCATTTTCAAAATTTCTGCTTATAGTGGCTTTGATAGGCTTTGCGCTTTCTATGGTTACGGGAATAAAACTTTTTTATACAATTGCGGTTGTGTCGCTTATTTATTCGTATTTTAGACTTTTTTCAAAAAATATTTATGCTCGTCAGGCAGAACTCAGAAAATATTTTTCTGTTAAAGGTAAGGTTACTCAAAAACTTAATCTTCGTAAAAAAATGTGGGCAGAAAGAAAAGCGTATAAGTACTTTAAATGTCCCAAATGCAAATCTGTATGGCGATATCCTAAGGGTATCGGCAAAATTGAGATAACCTGCAAAAACTGTAAAAATAAAATGATTAAAAGAACATAAAAGGCTGAACGATTGATTTCGTTCAGCCTTTAAAATTTATTTAACCTATTTTACAACGATATTTAAAAGTCTGCCTTTAACAAGGATTGTTTTAACAATCTGTTTACCCTCTGTAAACTTGATAATACTTTCGCTTGAAAGAGCGAGTTCTTTGATTTCGTCTTCAGAAGCAGATGCGGGAACATTTATTTTATCTTTAACCTTACCGTTAATCTGCAGTACAAGTTCAATTTCGTCTTTAACGAGTGCGTCTTCGTCGTATGTTACCCAGTTCTGGTTATGAACGCTATCCTTACCGCCGAGCATCTCCCACATTTCTTCTGCTACGTGGGGTATAAACGGAGCAAGCATAATAACCAGTTTTTCCACACACTCATTTACGAGCGCTGTGTTGTCACCTGTGTAAGCGTACATTGCGTTAACAAGTTCCATAATGCTTGATATAGCAGTATTGAAATTGAAACGGCTGCCGATATCGTCTGTAGCACGTTTTATTGTGTTGTTAAGCACATAACGCAGATTTTTATCATCAGCAGTAAGTGCAGATACATCATATTTGCTGCCGAATGCGAAAGTATCTTTATTATCGTCAACAAATCTGAATACACGGTTAATAAATCTGTGTGAGCCCTCAACTGCGGTATCGCTCCATTCAAGGTCACGCTCAGGCGGAGCAGCAAAGAGTATAAACAGTCTTGCTGTGTCTGCACCGTATTTGTCGATAATCTCGTCAGGGCTTACTACGTTACCTACTGATTTACTCATTTTTGCTCCATCTTTGATTACCATTCCCTGAGTCAGAAGATTTTTGAATGGTTCTTCGTGGCTTACATATCCAAGATCATAGAGTGCCATCTGGAAGAATCTTGCATACATCAGGTGAAGGATAGCGTGTTCTACACCACCGATGTACTGGTCAACATTCATCCAGTAATCAGTCTTTTCTTTACTG
>JAZSLD010000202.1:0-4313 GCA_045535195.1 Clostridia bacterium
GTTTAGACCACGTTATCGCATCAGGCGAAGACGTAAACATCTTCGTTGTAGATACTGAGGTTTACTCAAACACAGGCGGTCAGTCTTCTAAGGCTACACCTACCGCTGCTATCGCTAAGTTCGCTGCAGCAGGTAAGAAAGTTAAGAAGAAAGACCTCGGTATGATTGGTACAACCTACGGCTATGTATATGTTGCTCAGATTGCACTTGGTGCTGACATGGCTCAGGCTCTTAAAGCAATCAAAGAAGCAGAAGCATATCCAGGTCCTTCACTTATCATTGCATATGCTCCCTGTATCAACCACGGTATTAAAGCAAAAGGCGGTATGGGCAACTCTATCGCTGAAGAGAAGAAAGCCGTTGAAACAGGTTACTGGCACTTGTGGAGATACAATCCTCTCCTTAAAGAAGAGGGCAAGAACCCATTCATTCTGGATTCTAAAGAACCCACAGGTAGCGTTAAAGACTTCTTAGAGGGCGAAAACAGATACCTCATGCTGAAGAAAGCATTCCCCGAAGCAGCAGAAAAACTCTTCGACAAGGCTGAAAAAGATTTGGCAGAGAGATACGAAACTTACAAAAAACAGGCTCGTGATTGATTTTAATCTTTAATGAGTACTTTGTAGTTTTAGGCGAGGGTACTCCGTGTACTCTCGCCATTTTTTTAAAACGGACAAAACTTTTGTCCGTTTTAAAAAAGTATATCTTAAAAATTTTATTACATATATATAGGAGTCGTATATGAAAGATATGAAATTGAAAACAAAAATCATCATCGCATGTGTTGCCTTTGTACTGGTGGCAATTATTGCGTGCCTGACAGCATTGGCTTGCAGCAATAAAATCTACAACGGTATTTCTGTATCGGGTGTGGATTTGGGCGGGATGACAGTTGATGCTGCCGAAAAGTTTTTGTCGGACGAAAACTTTTTTGATGAACTCCCTGTGTTTGTGTGCGACGACAGAGAGTTTGAAATCAATGCCAAAGATATATCTTTAAAATGCGATGCTGAAAAAACTGCGGAGATTGCCCACGCATACGGCAGAGATGCAAATATATTTTATCGCATAGGCAATATATTTAATGTGATGTTTAACGGCGTGGATTTGCCGATAGAAATATCGTATGACGAGGAAAAACTCAATGCGATTTTCGACGAGCAGATAGGCGATTTGCGCACTCCCTCGGTTGAACCCGAAATCCGTGTAGAGGGCGATAAACTATATGTTAAAAACGGCAGTCAGGGTTTAGATGTAAATAAAGACAAACTCCGTGCTGATTTGCAACTTGTTGCCGCAGGTGACGATAATAAAATAGAATTACTGATTGAAACAGTTAATCCTACACCGATTTCTGCAAAAAGCCTGCACGAGCAGTACGCAAAAGATGTTGTAGAGGCTACCCACTCAATATCAAATATGCGCATCACTTATACAGAAAGCGAAAACGGTATAGATTTTGATATTGCCGAGGCTGAAAAGATTATTGCTGATAATCTTAAAAATTCGCACGAGTATGCTATTCCGCTTACTGTAACAGAGCCAGAAATGACTACCGAAGAACTTGATAAATCTCTTTTCGGCGATTGCCTTGGTACATATACTACCAGATATAACGCAGGCGAGGTTGGCAGAACCAAAAATGTAACTCTGGCTGCGAAAGCAATCAATAATATAGTTCTGGATAAAGGTCAGGTATTCTCGTACAACGGCATTGTTGGCGAGCGGAGCACAGCACGCGGTTATGCAGGTGCAAAGGTATACGCAAACGGTGAGGTTGTGGAAGGTCTCGGCGGCGGTATATGTCAGGTTTCGTCAACTTTGTATAATGCAGTTCTGTATGCCGACTTAGAGGTTGTATCACGCACGTGCCATTCTCTGCCCGTTGCATATGTTCCGCTTGGAAGGGACGCCACCGTTGCATACGGCTCTATAGATTTTAAATTCAAAAACCAGTACGATTCTCCCGTTAAGGTTTCGTCATCTATTGGCGGCGGAGTGCTTACTATATCAATCTACGGCAAAAAGACGAGCGATAAAACAGTTGAAATATCTACTCAGTATGTAAGCAGCACACCGTTTACTACAATAGAGCAGCCAGACGAAACTATTGCCGAAGGCACAACCAAGGTTAAGCAGACCGGCTCAAACGGCGCAGTTGTAAACACATATAAAAAGGTTACTGAAAACGGCAAGGTTATTTTCAATAAAATGATACATACCAGCCGTTACAGTCCTATAAACAAAATAGTACTTGTTCCGCCCGTGCCCGACACTCCGGTTGAGCAGGTTCCGCCGGCTGAAATTCCCGAAACAGTTGAGCCTGCACCCGAAGCCACAGACCCGACGGCAGGTTATCCCGTTATAACACCGCCTGAGCAACAGACACCCGCAGAGGACGAACAAATTCCTCATGCTGAAGAAGTTGTCAGCGAAGAAATAACCGAAAATCAGCAGTCAGAAACCGAATAATACAAATTAAACAAAGCACTCCGAAAGGGGTGCTTTGATAAGTTTTGTGCATTTTTATTGTGATTTTTCACTATAAAAGGGCACTTTTGCGCTAGTAACACAAAAAAATCTACAAAATTTCATTAAAATTCACTTTTTAACCTTGCAAAATTGACAAAAAAATAGTATTATGTATGTTAGAGGTGTAAATTTTAAATGAGGTGATATTTTGAATATACGTTATTTCCAGCAAATTACACAGCAATTCAGAGATGCAATGGGCAGAGATGTAGGTGTTATTTTAGATAACGGCACCGTTATTTCAAGTTCCAATGTGCAGATTTCTGAAAACGATTTAGAGTGTGTGCTTAATTTTGCTAACGACAATCTGGACACCTTTGCGTATAACGGCTATACATATCGTTCAGTTCAGGAGATGGGCAAAGTAGACTTTATATCTTTTGTACGTGGTGACGATGCACTCGCACGCAGTTATGCAGAGATTTTAAAGATTAACTTTACATCTGTAAAGGCACTTTATGATGATAAGTACAATCATATAAACTTCATCAAAAACTTCCTTTTGGATAATATCTTACCCGGCGATATTTTGGCAAAGGCTGCAGAATTGCACCTGCCGATAGAAGCAAAACGCGCTGTATTTTTAATCCGTGCAGAAAACACGGGTGATTTTTCTGTGCTGGAAATTTTGGAGAATATGTTCCCCGATAAACAGAGCGATTACGTTGTTAGTATCGATGAAAACGATATCGCACTTATTAAAGAGTTTTCCGGCGATGTTACTCTTAAAGAACTGCAGACTCTTGCAACCGAAATGGTTGATAATATCACTGCAGAAGCATTTGTTAAAAAAGTCTCTGTAGGTATTGGTACAGTAATTTCTAATATTAAAGAAATTGCAACTTCTTATAAAGAGGCGCAGGTTGCTTTAGAGGTCGGCAAAGTGTTTGAAGACGAAAAGAATATCATCAGTTACGAAGACCTCGGCATAGGCCGTCTTATATATCAGTTGCCCACAACACTCTGCCAACTTTTCTTGAGCGAAGTGTTCAAAAAAGGCTCTATCAATGAACTTGACGGCGAGATTATCGAAACTATCAAGAAGTTCTTTGAAAACAACCTTAACGTATCTGAAACATCAAGACAGTTATACGTTCACAGAAATACACTTGTTTATCGTCTTGACAAAATCCAGAAAATCACAGGTCTGGACCTCAGAATATTTGACGAAGCCATCATATTCAAAGTTGCAATGATGGTAAACAAATATTTAAAGACAACATCATTAAAAATTTAAATGGCGTAAAAATAAGCGGCGAATATTAATCTGCTTGCTTATTTTTCACGTTTTGCAGATTGTTTTTCTTGTTTGCTGTCCTGTTTTGGACGGCGGAATGGAGTTTGAAATGATATTATTTGAAAACGTGTCAAAAACGTACGAAAATGGCGTTGTGGCACTTCACGACGTTAATCTTTTCATTGAAAAGGGCGAGTTTGTGTTCCTGATAGGTTCTTCTGCAGCGGGCAAATCAACCCTTGTTAAACTTATGATGAAAGAAATCGAACCCAGCGAGGGTAATATTGTTATAAACGGTGTTGACGTGTGCTCGCTCACACGTAAGGAGATACCCTATTTCAGGCGCACTATAGGCGTAGTGTTTCAGGATTACAGACTCCTGCCAAACAAAACCGCTTACGATAATATAGCGTATGCTATGGAAATTGTCGGAGCATCACGCAGGGAAATCCGTCGTCAGGTACCAACTGTGCTCAGTATGGTGGGATTAACCCATAAAGCAAAGATGTATCCTAACGAACTCTCCGGCGGTGAACAGCAGAGA
>JAZSLD010000117.1:0-20988 GCA_045535195.1 Clostridia bacterium
CTTCATCTGCCATATCGCTTATACGTTTTATCTCCGTTACGGTAACATTTCGCGGGAGTTGTGTTGAATTTCCGTAGGGATACTGATACGTAATCCTGCGCAGAATTTCGCCCTTATATGGTGAATGTTCGTCTTTTTCGGCAATCTGCTTATATTCGCCGTGTTCGGCTTGGGCACTTGATGCAAGTGTATAAATAGGTACGACTTCTGTACGTACAAATCCGCCGCCGGGAAGTTTTACGCATTTGGGGTTGTCGTCTTCGTATATAGCCTGGCAAATCCATTTAAGATACGTTCTGGCTGATGAAACCGATTTTGAATGAATTTTCCCGTCGGTGTCTGCACACTCATCGCGTATATCTGTAATGAACTTATTGTAATAATCGTCAACCGCACCGGTTATAAAAAGTTTTTCACGTGCACGGGTGAGTGCAACGTACAAAAGACGCATTTCCTCAGACAGATTTTCTTCTAAAACCTTATCTCTTATAGCATTTTTTATTGCCATTTTATACGAAAAGCGTTTTTTCTCGTCAACATAGTTTATGCCAAGACCAAGTTCATGGTGCATAAGAACGGAATCGGAAAGGTCTCGCAGATTAAACTTATTTCCGCATTGGCATACAAAAACTACCGGAAACTCCAGTCCCTTACTTTTGTGAACTGTCATTATACGCACAACGTCATCATTTTCGCCTATAAGTTTAGCGCCTTTTCCGTCGCCACCAGACATACTTATTTCATTAACATAGTTTGCAAAGGCGGAAATATCATTGCCATTATTAGCCGAGAATATATGGGCACAGTTAATAAACGAACGTATGTTAGCCTTTTTAAACGCCGCGCCCGACAATGTGCCGGTAAACTCCATATACCCCGTATCCGAAAGCAGGTACCACAAAAATTCGTCAACTGCCATAACAGATGATTTGCGGCGGTAATTCTCTACCTTGTTTAAAAACGCTTTAACCTTTGCCGCAAGGGCATCGGTGTGTGTAGTGTACTTTATAACAGCATCATAAAAATAGCCCGATCTGTCGGCAGTACGGATTTTCAAAAGTTCGTTATCAGTAAAATTATAAACAGGGCTGCGCATAACAGATACCAGATTGATATCGTCAAGCGGGTTGCTGATAATTTTAATAAAACTGATAAGTGTACCTACCTCTTCGCAATCGAAATATCCTGCGCCCGTATCGCAGAATGCTCCTATCCCGTGCCGCGAAAGTGCGTCAACAAAATAATCGCCGTTGCCACCACGCACCTTACGCAAAAGTATGGCAATATCTCTGTATTTTAACGGACGGTATTTGTCAAGTGATTTATCATACACCATATATCCGCTATCTACCAGACTGCGTATTTTACGTGCTACAAGTTCAGCCTCAGCAGCAACCACAGCGGGTTTTTCGCCAATATCGTCCTCGCCCGTATCATCAGATGTATCAATTATGCACAAATCAACATAATGCGTATCCTCGTTTACGTCTTTGTACGAAGCGCCGTTATACAAATATTCTTCTTCGGTATAATCAAGTTCACCGACGCTCTCGCTCATAATACGTGAGAATATAAGATTAACGCAATCGAGCACCTCTGCACGGCTGCGGAAATTTTTGCTGAGCACAATCTTGTTATAACTTCCGCCGCTTCCGTACGGGGCATATGTGTCGCTTTTTTCTTTAAACAGTTGCGGATTAGCATTTCTGAAGCGATATATACACTGCTTCATATCGCCAACCATAAACATATTGGGAGAGCCGTCGGCATCTTTTGAAACCGCTTTAAAAAGCGCCTCCTGAACACCGTTGCAGTCCTGATACTCGTCTATATAAATTTCTTCGAAACGCTCTTTCTGCGCCTTTGCAACTTCCTCATACTCAAGATTGGTTAAAAGTTTAAGCGCAAGGTGCTCGATATCGTTAAAATCAACGATGTTTCTTTCGTTTTTATATTGTCCGTAAACAGACGAAAATTCCTTTACCAGTTGACAGAGTTTTAGAACACACGGCTTCATATACAAAGCATCTTCTGTAATGGTTGATAAAGGCAGATTAATTTTATCCTGAATAATTGTTTTCAAACAGTTTCTTGCTTTTTCACGCAGACGTTTTATTTCTTCAAAAACCGTTAAGTCCATATTCTTATTCGACCTCATAACGGCAAATTTATAGTCTTTTATATAATCGTAGACTTTGTCCCATCCGTCTTTGCACAGTTTTTTTATTGTTTTGGCAAGGTCAAGTTCAGAACTTACAACATTTATTGCTTTTTCATACGCAACATCATCGGGGAAAAAGCGCATTGCTCTGTTATAGCACTGTTCGGCATAAGCAGCGTCTTTGTAAACTTCATTTAATATATACGAAAGTTGTTTTTCGCAGTCGCCCGAATAAACATCACAGCATTCGTCTAAAAATTTATCGGGATCAGGCGTGCTTTGCGCAAAGTCATAAATAGCATCTATTATTTTCTCTATAGCATCGTCACGCTTTTGGGTAAACGAATTTATAACACGCAAAAACACCTCATCTTCTTCATCATAGTGCTTATCAAGCACATCGCCCATCGCTTTTGCTTTAAGTATAGAAAGTTCTGTTGTGTCGCCAACTTTAAAATTGGGGTCAAGATTTAAAAGGTGAAAATTGTTTTTTAGCATATCAAGGCAAAAACTGTGAATTGTACAAATAGATGCGCTATTGATTAAAAACAGTTGATTTTTAAGACGTTTGCTATCACTCTGCTCAAGTTTTTCTGCTATTTTTGCCGCAACACGTTCTTTTATTTCTGATGCGGCGGCTTTTGTGAATGTTACAACAAGAATTTTATCAATATCTGTGCCGTCGGGCGCAATAACACGTTCTATAAGGCGCTCTACCATAACGGCCGTTTTGCCAGAGCCGGCAGCAGCAGTAACCAATATGTCCGACACAGGCGCTTCTATTGCCTTTAACTGGTCATCAGTCCACATACTGCTCACCTCCTAAAATATCCCATATTTCGTTTTCATCAAGTTTATCAATATGCTCAAAAGCGTTACCTTTTTTGCGTACATCAAAGCGGCAGACAGATTTATATCCGCAATACTGACACGGAGAAAAACTCTGTTTGCTATAGGGTGATATATCTATATTTCCGTTGCTCATTTCTTTACACAAGTCTTTAATAACACGGCGCAGATGCTTGTCCAGAGCAACAAAATTTTCATACGTTGCCTTTTTTGACGCTTTTGCTGTGTCTTTATCCGACGCATCAAGTATCTCTTGCTCGCCCAGCATAAGACCTTTCATTTTAAGTTCACTTAAAATCTCGTTCTCGGTTTTATATTCATCATATCGGTTGTCTGCTTTAAAAATGGGATCGTCTATTCTAAAATAAAGCGCTCCGCCGTATTTATAATTTTCATTACTATCAACCAAAGCATTAAGATACACGAATAGTTGAATATCCAATCCGTAAAAAACATCATTAAGGTTAAATGTTTTGCTGCCTGTTTTATAGTCTATAACACGCACATAATCTCCACTCTCGCCGTGGTATACATCACTTCTGTCGATAACACCGGTAACTTTTGCCTTACGTCCGCCGCCAAGGTCAAACTCTATACAGCCGATATTTCCATCGCCAAACTTTATTTCATACCCCAAAGGTTCAAACTGTGAATTTGCAATATGGTCGCGTATAAGGCTGAAACACCTGAAAATACCACCACGCAGACGCTTGATAAGATAAAGTTTACGATTTGATATATAAGCGCTGTTTTCCATAAGTTGCTTTATAAAATCTTCTATAAATTTATCTATCTTATCATATATATACTCGTCCGTTACGCTATCAAACCCATAACCGTCGCTTTGCATATTGCGGCAGAGTTTTTCAATAACGCCGTGCACAAACGAGCCGGTGTCCATTGCAGTTATGTCAAATGGCTCATTATCTTTGAGTTTTAATATATATTCAAGAAAATACGAAAACTTGCACGAACGGTATCTTTGCAATCTCGATATTGTGGTATAAAACTCGTCCCCTATAAACTCACGCATAAGTTCGCCGTCTATGTGCTGCGCAGCATTTGTGTGTGAATAGTATTTTTCAAGTTTTGTTCCGAAATCGAAATTACGACAGAAATAATCGTACACATCCAGCCATACGGGGCTAATATCGCCGCCGGACTTGTACTCCGTTACTTTTTCTATCATTTTCTCTAACGTCGGAATATGCGCAGTAATATAATCCATCTGCCCGAAGTCGGTAGTATCTTCTAAAACATCACTTTCAAAAGTTAAATCCGGGAAAATGCGCTTGAAATCAGACAGTACAAAAGACGGCCTGAGCGTTTCTGACGAACTGTCTGCTCTGGAAAACGACACAAACAGCATATCGCTCGGCACAGTAAAGGCACTGTACATAAAAAATCTTTCAAAAAATGCCCTTGTTTTAGTATCGTTAGAAAGTTCTATACCCTCTGCCGCAAGAAGCGCTTTGTCGCCGTCGTTTATCACCTCTCCCGTAACGGCAGTTGACGGAAATACTCCGTCATTTGCGCCAAGAACAAAAAGTGCTTTTATATTGTCCATTTTACTGCGGGTAATATTTCCAACAAAAACATCGTCAAGCGAAGTGGGTATAAAGCCTATTGCATACCCCGAAAAAGCCGTTTGCAAAAGCGTACGGAAGTTTTTTACGTTGACTGTTTTATCGCCAAGTAAATCTGCCAGTGCGTCAAGTGCGCCGACTATGATATTCCATATTTTTTCGTACTCCTCACCATGGAGGACGTCCCGTTCCTGCTCAAAAAATTTAAGGCGCTCTTCTATATGTCGCACAAGACCTATGCTTACAAGATATTCATAAAGGCTTGTACACATCTGGCAAACGCTGTGTCTGCCTTTGATAGACTCGTGAAAGGCTGCAAGCGGTTTTATAAAATCATCTCTTACTCGGCAAAGTTTTTCCGCCTGCTCGTCCGAAAGGTCGTACCTTTGCATAAGTGCATTCCATTTTTCGTCGTTCAGCCACGTGCTTTTACGCATATTCGTACTGCGGCAATAGTTTTCCAGCAAATACACACTGCTTAAATCCACATCGCAAAAACCTGACTTTAAAAACGAAAATACCGTTTCGTTATTGTAGTCGTTAAGGTATATGTCAACAGCATTTAAAACAAACGATACTATGCTGTGGTTTAACACGGGCGATTTTTCATCTATAAAATATGATATTCCGTGCTTTTCAAAAACAGGCTTAATAAACGGAGCATATGCACCTATGTCGCTGCATATAACGCCTATATCTCTGTAGCGGTAGCCGCTGTCACGGCAAAGGCGAAGTATTCTGCGTGCCGTAATTTCAACTTCTTCATAAGGATTAGCAGCAGAAAACACGCTGATGTCAAGGCAGTCATCATCATATTTGCCCTTAGGGTAAGGGAAAAGATTTTTCTCTAAAAACGCAATCTCTTTGCCGTGTTTTTTGTTTTCTGAAAGCACAACGGGTTCGCTAAACTCTATACGTGCATCTTTACACATACGGCGAAGTTTTTGCACCGTATCGGCAACGGGCGCAAACAGTACATCGTCAGCACCATCGGTACACAAAGTTATATAAACGTCTTTTGCCTTTAAAGAAATCTGTTTTATAATTTCCTGCTCCTGCGGAATAAAACTGGTAAACTCGTCAAAGAAAAACACAGTATCTTCAATATCCCAGTTATCACATATATGCTTTGCAAGGGCAGCAGCGCCGTCATCGGAGTCGAAACCTTTTTCAGCCAAACGGCGGATATACTCGGAATAAATTTTTGAAATATCTTCGAGTTTAAGTTTAAGTCTGGCATTGCTGTTGTTTTGGTTGGCTTCATCAAGTTGCTGTGGAGTGATGCAATACTTTTTAAATTCACCCGCAAGGCTAAGGCATACATCTGCAAAACCTGCCGAAGATGCCGCATTCTCAAAATATTTAAGGTCAGTATATGATATTACATCTGCCATAATTATGCTTTTTGACATTGGCGAAAGAATATCTTTTATACCTTTTTCATTTTCCATACGACGTATCATTTTATTAAAAGAGGTTACTTCTGACGTTTGCGCACTTATGCTGCCAACAGAAGTTAAAAGTTTATGCTCGGCAATATGGGTGTACTGTTCGGGAACAACTAAAACAGACTTTTCACTTTTTGAAACACGGTTAAGTATGCACTCGGTAATATAATGCGTTTTGCCGTATCCCGCACGACCGAAAATCAAGCGCATTGCCATTACTTTTACCTCCTTTATAATTTCTTCTATTTAATAATATCACATTTTATTTTGAAAGTCTACAAAAAGAAAAACGGTGACATTCAGTCACCGTTTTATTAACTTAAAACTACGCTATTTTGCTGATTTTAGTCGCAAGCTGAGATTTTTTTCTTGCAGCAGTATTTTTGTGGAAAATACCCTTTGCAACAGCTTTGTCAATCTTTTTATAAACTTCGCTGCAAAGTGCAACAGCGTTTTCCTTATCACCGTTTGCGATATATTCTTCAAATTTCTTTATGCAAGTTTTTAAGTTGCTTTTAATCATCTGATTTCTGAGAGTTTTAGTTTCGATAACTTTTACTCTTTTCTTTGCGGATTTAATATTCGGCACAGTTTCCACCTCCATATTCCTTCTAATAATCACTGCAAATTATTGTATCACACATTTTTTAAAAAATCAATACAAATTTTAAATTTTATTATTTTTTTCTAATTTTTCCACTATTTCCTGCTCCGGAGTAACATACATTGTACTATAATCCACATAAATAACCATACCCGGTTTTGCTCCCGAAGGTTTTTTTACATTATAAACCTCGGTATAATCCACAGGAACAGAAGCAGAGCCTCTGCCACGGCTATAGTACGCAGCAAGCATACCTGCTTCTTCATACGTGCGGTCGGGAACGGTCATAGCATCGTCTGTTTTTACAAGCACGTGCGAGCCGTGGATCTCTTTGGTGTGGAGCCATATATCTGTCGGGCGCGAAAGTTTTAAAGTAACATAGTCGTTTTGCTTATTGTTTTTGCCGACATATATATCGTACCCGTCGCTGCTTACAAAATGCATAGGCGTGGGTTTGTCCTCTTTTTTGCGCTTGGGTATACCTCTGAGGCGCACATATCCCTGCTCGGCAAGTTCGTCACGTATCTGCTTAATCTCGTCACCGGTTTCCGCCTTGGATATTGCCTCTGCAACAGACTCAAGATAATCAATTTCTGCAAGGTTTATCTCTCTCTGTTTAACTGTTTGGGTATACGCAGTTTTTTCCTTGTTATACCTTGCATAATAGCGCTGTGCGTTTTGGGCGGCGGTCTGGTCCTCTTTTAAAGGAATTGTTATCTGCTCACCCTGTTCGCTATAAAAATTATCGAGTGTAACCTGCTTTGCACCGCGCTCTATCATATATAAATTTGCCATAAGCAAATCGCCGTAAACTTTATATTTTTCACGCTTTTCCGCTTTTGCAATGGTTTCGTTTTCTATCTGCAGTTTTTTGCGACAACGGTCAAGATTTATGCTTACAACCTTAGTAAGGTCTGCGGACTTCTGCTTTAAACTAGCCGCAGTTGCCTTGCCGACAAAAAATCTTTCAACCGCTTCGCTCATAGTTTCAAACGTAACGGATTTTGCCATATTTTCATACTGGGAAATTTCTATCGGCGAAAAATCCATAAGGCTTTTATTTTCAGTATTCGATATAAGTTGCGGAACAAATTCGGCAGATTTGACTTTATCAAAAACCTCGCAGAATGATGCGGCTATTTTTTCTTTTAAAGAAGTTTCGCCTTTGGGAATAACCACTTCGGCAGAGCCTGTGGCACGGTAAACAATCTCACGTGCGGCAAGCGGGCTTATACCCATATATTTATTCACAAGCGAACGTGCGGCTTCGCTGTCGTCATCCAAATTTTGCACAACATCTTCCGCCGATGCCGCCAGCGGACTTGCCTTTCCCTGAGATGGCGGATTTTCGTACATTAAACCGGGCAGAATCTGCCTTACGCTGCTTACAGTTATATCTACGTGATAAATGCTGTCTATTATCTTGCCGTTCTGGTCAACCAATATGATATTGGAATGTTTGCCCATAATCTCTGCAATAAGCGTTTTTACAGACAGTTCGCCGAGTTCGTCACGGCTTTCGATATCTATTTTTATAACACGCTCAAATGAATGTTGATATACTTTTAATATCTTTCCCGCAGAAAGGTGCTTTCTTAAAAGCATACAAAGCATAGGCGGCGAGGCGGGGTTTTCTGCCTTTATTTCCGTTATATGTACCCTTGGAAAAGACGGATTGGCACAAAGAAGCAGTTTATAGTTTACTCCGTTTGAACGGATACCTATAATTATCTCTCCGCGTTCGGGCTGATATATTTTGTCTATTCTGCCGCCTGAGAGAAGTTCGTTCAACTCCATTGTCAGAGCACGGACAGTTATGGAATCCATTGCCATTTTGTTTTCTCCTTAAAAAACGGACACATAGTGTCCGTTTTAACTGTTCTATGTTTATTTTACAGAATAATTTCCTTTAATCATAAGTATGCAGTCTGTTTCGGCATAAACGCCTCTGCCATCACCAACGGGAACAATCATAAGATGGTTAGACGGTGCCTGAGAACCGTTCGGCAGGTCATACCCTGCAGTAGTATCGGCAAGGCCGCCCTTGGCTGTGGCGATAACTTTAGCAGAGCCTGAGCGCAAAATAATTT
Organism: Clostridia bacterium; assembly: GCA_045535195.1. Classification (GTDB taxonomy): domain Bacteria; phylum Bacillota; class Clostridia; order UMGS1810; family UMGS1810; genus SIG455. The sequence continues at coordinate 8,739 of JAZSLD010000117.1, forward strand.
CGCATCCGGCATCGCATATAACCTCTCTGCCTGCAGGCACTTCTGCAACAGCAAAAGTAGCAGCATCCGAAACAACACCTGCAGATGTTCCGTCTTGAGGAGCACCTGAAATTTTGGAATCGATGTACGCATATATGTCGGGGATAACTTTATCTGTAATGTATGAAAGAGTAACAACAGGGTCACCCTCTGTACCGGGGTCTGCGGCAAATACGGCAAACACACCGGCCATTACCAGACAAACAGCAAGTATTACTGAAATTTTTCTTTTGTTCATAATTATGTCCTCCTAAAGTCAGTCCATAAGTCCTAATGATATTGAAACCGCTTCGTCCACCATACCGATTACGGCATCATCGATATGTCCTATACGTTCTTTGAGGCGTTTTTTATCTATTGTGCGTATCTGCTCAAGCAATATAACAGAGTCTTTGCTAAGACCGTAGTCGTCACCTTTAATCTCTATATGCGTTGGCATTTTGGCTTTGTTTATCCGGCTGGTAATGGCTGCCACAATAACCGTAGGGCTATATTTATTACCCACATCGTTCTGCACAATCAGCACAGGACGTATTCCGCCTTGTTCGCTGCCTACTACCGGACTTAAATCTGCGTAGAAAATATCGCCTCGTTTTACAATCACTTACAATCACACTCCGAAAGTTTGACCTCGTAGGCTCTTTGTTGCGCTTCGTCTGCGCTTACGCAGTATTCGGCAATATCGAGGTTGATTTCAGCCATTTCTTCGTAACCTTTTTTCATACGTGCACAGAGTTCCATCTTCTTACGCTCTTTAATATAAAGCCGCATAGCATCTCGTATGAATTCACTTCTGTTTATGTTTATGGAATTGGCAAAATCATCAACTTCTGTAAGCAAAGAATCAGGCACGCTGATAAGTATTTTCCTTTGTCGTGACATTTTAATCAAGCCCCCATTCGTATACATCATGATATATACTAACATTATACAAAGGTTCAGCACGAAAGTCAAATGCAGTTTATACCAAGTAATTCAGCACTTTCACAACTTTACCGTCTTTTATGTAAACTCGGGGGACGCGCTTGCCGACAACCGAAAGCACTTCGTAATTTATGGTGCCTGCCAATGCAGCAACAGAGTCTACGGTAATTGTATTATTGCCATCTGTGCCGAATAATATAACCTCATCTCCGATTTTTATATTTTTTATATGAGTAACGTCTGCCATAGTCTGGTCCATACACACTCTGCCTATGACTTTTGCTTTATGCCCGCCTACTATAACCTCAGCCTTATTTGAAAGCGACCTGAAATACCCGTCTGCATAGCCTATGCCAAATGTAGCAATATCTATAGGTACCTCTGTTGTATATGTGCCGCCGTAACTTACGTCTATGCCTGCACCGACACGCTTGACGTCTGTAACTTTTGATTTAAGTTGCATTGCAGGGTACAGTTCAAGTTCTCCCGTGTTTGTCTGCTCTGACGGATAGTAGCCGTATGTTATAATACCGCTGCGCACCATATCAAGATGGTACTGCGGATAGTTTACTATTCCGCCGCTGTTGCAGCAATGACGGATGGGAATATCAAGACCTTTTTGTTTAAGTTCGTCGCAAAGCGATATAAACCTTTCAAACTGGATTTGCGTAAAATCGCTTTCTTTATCGTCCGCTTTGGAAAAGTGTGTGAATATTCCGTCTATGCTTATATTTGGTAATTTTGAAATTGCAATAATCTCTTCTATTATTTCATCTCGGTTATCACCAGCCGCCATATAGCCTATGCGGCTCATACCTGTATCCACTTTAATATGCAATCTCGCTTTTTTGCCAAGCGCTGTCGCTACAGAAGAAATGCGTCTGGCAATTTCTATATTAAAAACAGTTATGGATATATCGCGGTCTACAACATGAACAAATTCATCGTCATCTACGGGACCAAGAATTAAAATAGGCGTTTCAAACCCGTTTCGGCGGAGTTGCATAGCCTCGTCTGCAGAAGCCACACCAAAAAAGTCTGCTCCGTTATCTACAGCAACTTTTGCAACCTCTTTATACCCGTGCCCGTAACCGTCTGCCTTAATTACAACAAGCAGTTTTGTTTTGGGATTAAGGCTTTTTCGAATGCAGGATATATTATGAGCAATATTATCAAGATTAATCTCTGCCCATGCTCTCATAATTAAATTCCGCCTTTCTCTACCGTGAAAACTTCTTTATGTCTATCTTAATTATATCATCACCGTCTGTATTTTCAATACACATTTTTTGGGGAACAAGTTTTTCGTCAAGTTCCATAACGGCTGTTGCTCTGTAAGGCGTATCGCCCGATATGTCGCACATCAGCACATATCCGCCGTTATCAGATACAATCTTTCCGCCTTTTAAGTATGCGTCAAAAAAATACGTAGGTATAAGTGCCAGTTCGCTGTCGGTTGTGCCTGCGGTTATATCACCTGCGCTGCCCGACAAAATAGAACTGTCTTTTCCAACCGTCAGTACAATATCGCCGTAATCCACAATATACGTGCCGTCGTCTAAGCGTTTGCAAGTATATACATATTCATTTTCTGTTTTGTTGGACTTTACCTTTGCCGTGCATTCGGCAGAGTACGCACCGTTAAATATTGTTTCTATTTTATCTTCGGTGCTCATATTACCAGCACCGCAGCCCGCAAGCAGAGTTATCATAAGTAACAACGTAAAGCCGATTTTCAGCAGTTGCACTCAATCCTTTCCGCAGATTAAATCAATGGCATACGGGATATTTTCTATTATATCGGTAGGTGTCATTCCGTACTCGCCTTTATCGTGCGCAGCCATATCACCCGCAAGAGAGTGGATATACACTCCGCACTGAACGGCATTTTCTATGCCCTGACCTATAAAAGACGCTATAATTCCCGCAAGCACATCGCCGCTGCCGCCGGTTGCCATACCTGCATTGCCTAGCAGATTGGTATAAATGTTACCATGCTCATCGGCGACCAGAGTTTTTTCTGATTTTAAAACGAGAGTAACACCCCATTTTACGGCAAACTCTTTGGCGAATTTTTCTTTATCTGCATTTATATCTTCAACAGCATATCCACTCAGGCGTGCAAACTCTGCTATATGCGGAGTAAGCACCACGGGTGGTTTTGCCGTTTTCAATATATTTATATTCCGCGAAAGCGCATTTAGACCATCTGCATCTATAACTACGGGAACTTCAACCTCACGCAGAACACGTTTTAAAATACTACGGACGTCTTTGGTGTTTGAAAGTCCGCAACCAAATGCTAAAACTGAGGATTTATTCGCTTTTTCTATTATATCGTCAGCACAGTCGTTTAAAAGGCTGACGCCGTTATCATATAGAGGATATGTCATAACCTCGTGCAAAGAAATTTCAAAAATACTGTTAAGGCTATCGGGACAACCAAGCGTGATAAGCCCGCCACCGGATTTTAGCGCAGCCTTTGATGCCATAATTGCCGCACCGGTAAGCCCCTTAGAGCCTGCAACTATAAAAATTTTTCCGTAATCGCCCTTATGTGTATTTGATTTTCTGGGCAATATGGACGATTTAACAGTTTTATATGAAATAATGTTTTTGTCGTCTGTACGGGTTTTATCAATCAAAAAAGAGAATTTTTTAACATTATCATTACACTCAATGGCAACAGCGGCAAGCGCCATTCCACCGTCGTGCGACAAAGTAACTTCAACCTTTTTAGCACGCAATTGCCAAAGTATTTGCGACACATTATCGGCAAATTTAAAGTAAGGTTTGCCAAGGTTATCCCTTAAAACAGAAATGTCACGCAGTTCAAATCCGCGTACACCACAGCCCAATGCTTTTGCAAACGCTTCTTTGGCGGCAAAGTTTGCGGCAATTCTTTCGGTGGCTTTTACACCTGTAAACAAAGCGATTTCGTCTTCGTTAAAGCATTTTTTTATAAATGCATCGCCGATATTTTCAAATCTTGAAATCTGCGCAATATCTACTCCGATAAGCATGGTAATCTCTCTTTTCCAAATTACATTTCACGCATAAAAACATTTCTCGGTACAAATGTTTTAAATGCTTCAAGCATTTTTTCGGTAGGCTCAAAAACTAGTTTGATTTTCTGTCCGTCTTTTGAAAAAACTGCAAAATACGCTCTACCGTTGTTCGCTCTTGACGAAGCGTCAATCACACGTGTAAAGTTTGCGTTTTCTTCATTTTTATATCGTGCATCGCCAACGGGAGCAACAATATCAAATGTTTTGGAATGAACAGTAATTAATCTTTTGCGTTTTCTGCGGTTTACTATGCTGTCTACATCAAGTTCGCCGTTTGTTACGATATACTCATACTCCACATTCTGTCCGCTGATAAGATAATACGCACCGTATATAACGCCTGCAACAAGCAAAAACGCTATACCACTAAGCGGTGTTATCAGCAAAAATGAGCAAACAGTGAGTAAAACAAGCATGGCTAAAAGTATGCCTACTATTTTAAGCATCTCCTTAACACCCTTTTTACGCGATACAATATACTCTAAAAAAATATCCACAATTATTCCCTCCGTCTATATGTCTATATAACATTGGCAGGCCTGCCAAAATAAGCACACCTGCCTTTATATACATTATTAATTATATTTTTACCTGTTATGTATCTGTTATCCGTTTGATTTCGGGTTTACAATATCTCGCCAGTCAAGGTCGCCACGCTCTAAACCACGCACCAAAACCTCAGCAGTAGCAACGTTTGTGGCAAGCGGAATATTGTGCACATCACATAATCTGAAAAGTGCAGAAACATCAGGCTCATGAGGTTGCGCAGTAAGCGGGTCACGGAAAAATATTACCAAGTCTATCTCGTTATAAGCAATGCGTGCGCCAATCTGCTGGTCGCCGCCCTGAGGACCAGATAAAAATCTGTGTACTTTTAAACCGGTGGCGTCTGCAACCAGTCCGCCCGTAGTGCCGGTGGCAAACAAAGTGTTCTTTGATAGGATAGATGTATACGCAATGCAAAACTGTACCATCAATTCTTTTTTCTTGTCGTGTGCTATAAGTGCTATGTTCATTTGTTTACCATCCTTTACTTTTTATTTTTAAATATTTGTTTTTGAAAAGAGTTTTTTCAGTTTACGGAAAAACTTATCATCGTCCGGCATCTCCATTATGGGAACATGCCTGCCGGTTAAACGCTCGGCAATATTACGGTACGCTTTCCCCGAAAGTGAAGACGGCATTTCGGCAACTGTTTCGTTTCGGCTGGCGGCGATTATAATATCGGTATCGTCAGGTACAATACCCACAACCTGAACGCCTAAAGCATCGATAGCGTCGTCTACATTCATCATATAACCGTGCTTGATTAAGTTGGGGTGTATGCGGTTAATTATAAACCTTACATCGTCTACCCCCTGCTCTGCAAGCAGGTCTATAATTCTGTCGGCATCACGTATGGCAGACTTTTCCGCCATTGTAATAACAAGCGCCTTGTCTGCGCCTGCAACAGCGTTTCTGAACCCCTGCTCAATACCTGCAGGGCAATCAATCAACACAAAATCTGCATCTTTTTTAAGCCTTTGGCAAAGGCGGCGCATATCGTCTTCGTTAATAGCGGTTTTGTCGCAAGTCTGTGCCGCAGCAAGAAATTTAAGATTGGGGCGGCGGGCGTCGGTTAAAAGCGCTTTTTCGTAAAGGCTTTCATCTCTGATAACATCAACAATATCGTACACAATGCTGTCTTCAAGGCCAAGTATAACATCAAGATTTCTAAGACCGATATCGGTATCAACAAGGATAACTTTTTTGCCCAACTCAGCCAAAGCAATGCCCACGTTTGCAGTTGTGGTGCTTTTGCCCACTCCGCCTTTTCCGGATGTTACAACTATTATCTCTGCCACCAGAGCATCCCTCCTGTCAAACGCTGCTCCGCTATTATCATACTACATTCACGGAGATTTGTCTATATTTTGCGTTTATTTTTTACTGTTTTGTAACTTTTTTACATAAATATGCATCTATTTTTGTAAACCAAAGAATACTTACAAAAACTATATTGTCATTAAAATCTGCCTGAGTATATTTATGCGGATTTTACAATATGGTTGTATACTCAAGGTAAAAGCGTATTTTTATAAGACAAATTATCTTTTTGCGATACTTCACCAAGTTTGAAATACGCATCAAACACTTCTTTTGCAACGGGTGCTATAGCATTACCCGAGCCTGCGTTTTCAACCACAACGGCAACTGCTATCTGCGGATTGTCGTACGGGGCAAATGCCACAAATATTCCGTTTGCCGCACCGGTGGAAACTTGAGCAGAACCCGTTTTTGCACAAACCGCTATTGGATAATCAGCAAATACGCTGCCTGCCGTTCCGCCTTCCATACAAACTTTACGCATACCTAAAAATATTGCATCTCTTGTAGACTGCTTCATATCTATCTGCCCTAAAATTTCAGGAGTGGACGAAACTGTTTCTTCGCCTGTTTGTCTGTCGCGCACATTTTTAAGCAGATGCATACGGTAACGTGTGCCGCCGTTTGCAAGTGTGGCTGTATAACTTGCCATCTGCAAAGGCGAAAAAAGGTTAAAAGACTGACCAATCGCCATCTGCAAAGTATCACCGGGGAACCATTGCTGGTCAAACACTTTTTGTTTATATTGCGGATTTGCAAGCGTGCCCTTTGTTTCGCCCTCTATCTCTATGCCTGTGTACTCGCCAAGGCCCATTTTTTTGCCGTATTCAACCATTTTGTCAACACCGAGTCTGCGACCGGCTTCGTAAAAGAAATAGTTGCACGAATCACGCAGAGCATCCGATACATTTACGGGTCCATGATTTTTGCCAGTATCTGTATAAATCCAACAGTTGAATCTCTGTCCGTAATATTCATACACACCTTCGTCAAAAATAATTTCCGACGGCGAGATAACCTTTTCTTCCATAGCGGCGATGGCTGTCATCATTTTAAATGTTGAGCCGGGCTCATACGCACCGCTTATGGCTCTGTTAAACATAGGTTTTAAAGGGTCGTTGTAAAGGCTGTTATAATCTTTTTCAAATGTTTTCGGGTTAAACGACGGGTAGTTTGCAAGTGCCAGAATTTCGCCGTTATTTACATCAACAGCAACACACGCTCCTGCAGATGCTCTGTAGCCACTGGTATTTCCGCTGCGCAATGATGCAATAGTATTTGCAAGCGCAGATTCTGCAGCATGCTGAATATCAGAGTCTATTGTAAGCAAGGCGTTATTGCCCGCAACAGGTGCAACCTCGCTTGTAATAGAAGCGGTTTTACCTTTAAAAGTCTGCTCTACGCTGCTTCTGCCGTCTTTACCACGGATATATTTTTCAAGATGTTTTTCCATGCCGTCTTTGCCAATGATGTCGTTCATACCATAATTTTCGTCTTTTAACTGCTCGTACTCTTCCTGATAGATAATGCCGACACGGCCCAGTATATGCGCCGCCAGCCCGTCGTTTACATACTCGCGCACGGGGTTGGTGATGATATTGACACCGTCAAAATCCATACTGCGTTCTCTTATAATCATAACTACAGCAGTATCAACATCTGATGCAAAAGTATACGGATTGCTCACACTAAAAACTCTTGACGTCATTTCATGACGCACACCGGCAATTTTTCTCTTTTGCTCCGGTGTGTATTCATCGGATATTTCATAACGCTTGCACAGTTCTGCAAAAAATGCATCAGCCGTATGAGGCTCTATCTTTTCGTCATCACAAAGGGTATCAATTTTCTTTTGCCTTTCGGTCGGCTCGTATTCGTTATAAGTAAAATCCGTGCCGTTTTCATTAAGCGGCAGGGTATCTATATATTTTTGTCCGTAAGCGTCCATTAAACCGATAAGCGAAAGTATTGTACGGTTTAACTGCTCATCGGTTGCAGCGGTTTTTTGGAACTGGACGGAAAAACCCATTCTGTTGGTAACAAGCGGTCTGCCGTAGCGGTCAAGTATTTCGCCCCTTGGGGCAGATATAGTCATAGAACGCACAAGGCGGCTTTCGCTTTTTTGTGCATATTCGCTGCCGTTTACCAACTGCAAATCAACAAGACGTATAAGTATAAGAAACGCAAGAACAGCAGTAAAAATATATATTATTATAATTTTATTGGACTCTCTGTCCTGCATTAATCTCACACCTTTCCGTTAATCGAGCAGCGAACGTGCACTCCTTATTCTTAAAAATTTGTTTACAAGAAAATATACAGGTATTGCCAAAACAGCATTATATACACATTCAATAACAATTACGCGCGCAATCATATAAAAAAAATGTGCGCCGCCGAATATCGCCAGACTGAATATAAAGTATATCATTTCATAAGCAAACGTGCTGATTGCCACAAGCATCGCCGCAGCACGGGGCGTTTCTCTGAAAAACTCCTGACCTACAAACACAACGCCTATTGAAAGGTACATCATCAAAAGCGCATTAAAGCCTATTATTCTGCCTCCCGAAATATCGAGCAGAAGCCCTGCCACTACGCCAAAAACTGCAGACGGAACACAATCGTTCATTAAAGAAAAGCAAACCACCAGTATCAGCATAAGCGATGGTGCTATGCCGAAAATGGTAAGTTCGCCTACAAGGGTGGTTTGCAAAATCAGAGCAACAAAAAGCAACACGTACGAAAGTATATAACGTCTTTTTCTTTTGTTCATCTGTTTGGCACACCTCCCGTTTTTATTATTTTAAATCAGTTATTATAAACACCTCTGTAATACTGTCGAAATCCACCGCAGGGTCAACTGTTGCCTGCTGGGAAAGTCCCGTTCCGTCGTCGGTAATCTCTAATACTTTACCTATATAGATACCTTTTGGATATATTCCGCCCATACCAGATGTTTCAAGGTCATCACCTGCGGTTATGATTGACTCTTTATCAACATAAACCATTCTGCATCTGCCCTGCTCCTGCAATTTTAAATCGCCCTCAACTATGGCGGAATCGCCCGTACGTTTAACAGACGCCGCAACAGACGATGTGGAATCTATAATAGATACGACTCTCGAATATGTAGAGCCTGCCTCGGAAACGTATCCAACCAGTCCGTTATCGGTAATTACGGGGTCATAAAGTTCTACCCCGTCAACCGAGCCTTTGTCCACAGTAAACGAATTAAACCAGTTTCCGCTGTCTTTTGCAATAACCTCGGCAGTTTCGGTAACATATTCCACAGTACGCTCACGCATATCAAGCATAGAGCGCAGACGGGTATTTTCTTTTTTTAATTCCTCGGTTTCTCTGATTTCTTTTTCTAAAAGCGCAACTTTATGTTTAAGTTCTTCGTTTTCCGTACGGTATTCTTCCATATTAAAAATGAACGAGAAAAAGTTTTGTGTTGAATTTATTGCTGTGCTTATAACCTTTTGCACGGGCGATATTATTACCCCAACCGCATTACTTACAAAATTCGGTTTAAGCGAAGGTATGGTGGAAAGCGCCATAATTATTATAAGCAGGGCTGTCGCACCTATTAATATAACCTTACCTTTGTTACGTTCAAAGAAAGACACTTTACCACCTCCTTGTTAAAGTTATTTTTAAGTTACATTCCTTTTGATTTAATAAGCACTTTTTTAAGCATATCAATCTCTTCAAGCACTTTACCCGTACCAAGAACTACGCAGTCAAGCGGAGTTTCGGCAATATTTACGGGCATACCGGTTTCAAGTTCGATGAGTCTGTCAAGACCACGCAAAAGCGCACCACCACCTGTTAAGGTTATTCCGCGTTCCATAATATCGGCAGAAAGTTCGGGTGGAGTTTTTTCCAGAGTTGTTTTGATTGCATCAATAATCGCTGTAAGCGGCTCGTCAAGTGCACGGCGGATTTCCTGAGATGTGATAAAGATGTTTTTAGGAAGACCTGTAATAAGGTCACGGCCACGCACTTCCATATTCATTTCCTCTGCCATTTCAAATGCAGAGCCGATTTCGAGTTTGATTTTCTCGGCAGTTCTCTCACCGGTCATAAGGTTGCACTCTTTTTTGATGTAGTTAATGATAGCGTCGTCAAACTCATCACCTGCAACACGCAAAGACTGGCTTGTAACAATACCGCCCAAAGAAATAACCGCAACTTCACTTGTACCGCCGCCGATATCTACAACCATACATCCGGTGGGCTCTTCTACGGGAAGATTTGCACCGATAGCCGCAGCCATAGGCTCTTCAATAAGATAAACCTCTTTAGCGCCTGAAGCAAGAGTTGCCTCTTCAACTGCTCTTTTTTCAACTTCGGTAACGCCCGACGGAACGCAAACGATTACTCTGGGTTTTAAAAACCCCATACCGGTCTGTGATTTTTTAATAAAGTATTTAAGCATTGCCTGAGTAACCTCAAAATCTGCAATAACGCCGTCTTTAAGCGGACGGATTGCCACGATATTGCCTGGGGTTCTGCCAAGCATTGCTTTAGCATCATTACCTACCGCCAGCACCTGACCTGTTTCCTGATTAATTGCAACAACCGAAGGTTCGTTTGCTATAATGCCCTTGCCCTTCATATGCACCAGAGTGTTTGCTGTACCTAAGTCTATACCGATATCTTTTTTCATGTTTTTTCTCTCCTTGTTTATTTATAATGAGATATTAAATTCTTTTATCATAAGTTTATTAAGCGCACAAAGCGGAAGTCCCACAACGTTAAAAAAGTCGCCTTTAATGCCATCTGCAAAAAGTCCTGCTCTGCCCTGAATACCGTAAGCTCCTGCTTTGTCAAACGGAGCACCGCTTGCAATATATTCGTCTATTTCATTTTCGCTTAAATCTTTAAAATGTACTTCTGTTACCTCGTACCCCGACGCAGTATGCATATTAGATGCATCTGTAACAGAAAATCCTGTGTATACAAAATGAGTATCACCGCTTAAAGAGGTGAGTATACGTTTGGCATCTTCAGCGTCTTTCGGTTTGCCGATAATTTCGCCGTTATGCACAACAACAGTATCTGCCGCAATTACATAACAGTTTTTGCCGTAGCCGTCAGCAACAGATGTGCCTTTTAAAACGGCAAGTTCCTGAACATAGAGTTTAGGCGGCAAATCTTTTGGGATTTTATCCTCATCAGCACCGCTTACACACACTTCAAACTCTGTGTCTGTATTACGCAGAAGTTCGCACCGTCTGGGCGACTTCGACGCAAGAATTAATCTCGGTTTACTCATTTAAAATCATTCCTTATCCTATTTATACATTCTTTCGCAATCCAGCCGCATATTGTTCCTGACACAAGTGCTATTAAAAGCAAGCATGCAAGATACCACCCCAGCGCACTGCTTTGCAAAACGCACCACGCAACTGCCACCTGCGCAGTATTGTGGCAAGCGGCGCCTAAAACACTTATACCAATAGGCGAAATACGCTTGTCCAAAAACTTTTTTGCACATATCATAGCAACTACAGAAACAAGCGCACCTGCAAAACTGTACATAAAAGCGTTTAGCCCGCCATAAAGCATACACGATACAATAACCCTTAAAATACTTACCGCAAAAGCATAAGGAGCACCGAATATATAAAGCACTATAACCGTTACGCTGTTTGCAATACCGAGTTTGCCACCGGGGATAGCCGTAAGTATGGGCAGCATACTCTCAAACACGCCGAGAACAGCCGCAAGAGCAGCCAACGTAGCAACCGTCAGCATTTTTTTAAGCCTGCTCATAAACTTCTCCCATAAGCGACCATGTTTTAGGGTCGGTGATTTTAATATCGACTATTCTGCCGATTAGTTCGTCGCCGCCTTTAAAGTGCACCAGTTTACCGCCGTCTGTGCGTCCGGTTAATGTTTCGGAGTCAGTTTTGCTTCTGCCCTCTACCAAAACGGAGCAAATTTTATTTAGATACGTATCGTTTATCTCTGCACAGATGCGATTCTGAACGTCAAGCAATTTATTAAAATTGGCTTTCTTTTCTTCAGGTGATATAACATCTTCCATAGTAGCGGCAGGTGTTCCTGCACGTTTGGAATATATAAACGAAAATACGGTGTCGTAGCGAACACGTTCCAAAAGGTCTATAGTATCTTCAAATTCCTCGGTAGTTTCCCCAGGAAAGCCTACAATTATGTCTGTAGAAATGGTAATATCGGGCATGTATGACCTAGCCATATCAATAAGCCCGAAATATTTCTCTCTGGTGTAACCTCTGTTCATAGATTTAAGCACACGGTTATTTCCACACTGAACGGGCAGATGAAGTTGCTTACAGATATTATCATGTCTGCTCATAACT
>JAZSLD010000004.1:0-2891 GCA_045535195.1 Clostridia bacterium
CCTTGGCTCACAGAACGACATGGCTACGATCCGACTTACCTTCGGCAATTACGAAAAATTTATAGTTGCAATGAACAATCTTGCAAAAGAGGCAGGCGCCGAAAATACTGTTTTTAAAAACGCCGGCGGATATTATCATAAAGAGCAGCAGACAACCGTTGCTGATATTTCAAAAATTGCATTGTACGCCATGAAAAACGATGCGTTTACCGAAATAGTTAAAAAAGGCATGGTGGAAATTGAGCCAACCAACAAATACCGTGAGGTGCGATACCTTGCAAACACAAATATGTTTGTTGGCAGAACACGTTCACTTGATTTTTATTCAGAAAGGGTTTTCGGCGTAAAAACATCGTATATGAAAGACCACGGCTACGGAATATGCATAGCGTTTGAAAACAGCAAGGGCAAGTTTTTGTGCGTAACAGCAGGCGGAGCAGGTGCAACTGCCGCACACACAGATGCACAAACTATGCGTGAATACGTAGTTTCGGGATTTGTAAACGTAAAAATTGCCGACAAAGACGAAATTATAGAAGAAGTGGAAGTACCCAACGGAAAAACTTCGCACGTATTGCTTAAAACGGCAGATGAACTGTCTGTACGACTGCCGGTAGACTATGACGAATCAAAAATTTTTCAGATGACAACTAAAGACAATGACTTAAGTGCCCCCATTGAAAAAGATGAAGTTTTAGGAACGCTCAGCGTATCGTACGACGGCAAAGAGGTCGGCAGCGTGGCACTTATTGCATATGACAGCGTGGCACACTCAGCCGGCAAAAGTGTGCAGATTTTCTTTGAAAACATCTTTACATCACCATTTTTCTACCTACCCGTAACAGCACTTGTAATTTACTTTGCAATGCTGGCATACAAAGCCAACCGCGACAAAATACGCAGAAAAAAATGACATATAATGTGTTGACAATTATATGAATTCATTATATACTTAAACTTGTAATAATATCCATTAAGGAGGTGAGCGCATGGTATTTGAAAAAGTAAGAGATATTATTGTAGACCAACTCAATATAGACGAAGATGAAGTTGTTATGGAAGCGTCTTTTATAGACACTCTCGGCGCAGACTCACTTGATTTGGTAGAACTTATGATAGCCATGGAAGAGGAATTTGAAATGACAATTCCTGAAGAGGATATTGACAAAATTTCAACCGTTGGCAATGTAGTTGAATACATCGAATCACATTCTAAATAATTAAAATTTATCTGCCCCCGTGCTATTTCGGGGGCTGTATTTTAGGAGATACAATGAATAATCTTCACGAACTGGAAAAAAAGTTGGGATATACTTTCAAAAATGTTGTTCTTCTGCGTGATGCGCTGACGCACCGTTCGTTTTTAAATGAATGTTTGGGCGAGGCACGTGTATGCAACGAACGATTGGAATTTTTGGGCGACGCCGTGCTTGAGATAGCGGTTTCTGAGTATATGTATAAAAATTACCCGAACCTCGGCGAGGGTAAAATGAGCCAGATTCGCTCTGTGGTAGTATGCGAAGGCGGTTTGCACGCATTTGCAAAAGAGATGAATATAGGCAAATTTATATATATGGCTCACGGAGAGGACAGCAGCGGCGGCAGAGAAAAACCCTCTATACTGTCAGACGCCGTTGAAGCGATAATAGCAGCAGTATATCTTGATTCTGATTTTAATACCGCAAAAGTTTTTGTTATAAAGCATTTTGAAAAATATATCGTTTCCGCTGTAAACAACAAAAAAAGTGACAGCGACTACAAAAGCAGACTTCAGGAATACGCTCTTTCAAAAGCGCACAAAATTGACTATATATTAATAAACGAAAGCGGTCCCGACCACGAAAAAGTATTTACCGTAAAAGCAATTTATAATGATGAAATCTCTGCCACAGGCATAGGCACAAGCAAGAAAAAAGCACAGCAGCAAGCGGCAAAAGCAATGCTCGAAATACTTAAATCAAAATAAAAAATGCGTTAGCATCATCGTCTGTTTTAATTTTGCAGATTATGATACTAACGCATTTTTGTTACACAGAAAAACAGCATTGCCCCTCACTGCACTTTTACACATTTAGGTGCTGTGAGGGGCAATGCTTATTATTTAAAATTTTATTAATCAATAACCAAACGAACAGTATGTTGACATATACTCATCAACAAGGTGTTTGTACTCGTCAGAATTCTTTGCATCAGAATTTTTAGAATATTCGTGCGGGTCGAATGACATTGTTTTAATTCTCTGTTCTGCCGCCATACCGATATTTGAACAATGGTCTGAAATACGTTCCAGATTGTTTACAATATCGAGGAAAGCAATACCCGAATTAATATCACATTCCTGCTTGCTGAGTCTGTTTATATGATACTGACGCAGATTACTCTTCAATGTGTCAATTACCGCCTCTAAAGGCTGAATTCTCATAGCAGCATCAATATCATTTTCTTTGTATGCGTTCATACAGAGTTTCATAATTTCTTCAACTGCCGCAATCATATTTTTAAGTTCAGAAACTGCATTGCTTGAGAATTTAATGTCGTTATTATACATATTCTCGGCTATTTCGCTGATATTTAATGCATGGTCGCCGATACGTTCAATATCCATAATAGAGTGGAATATTCCTGAAGAAGTATTATTTTCTTCTTCGGACAAATCGTGTTCGCTTACCTTAACCAGATATTTGGTGATGTTAGATTCTGCAATATCTATTACTTCCTCATTTTCAGCGATTTCTTCCATTCTGGTTGCTACGTTTTTATCAGCGGTGAAAATAAGGTCTGTACAGTCTTTAAAGGTTTTAATCGCCTCGCCCATCATATTAACCATGGCTTTCATAGACTGTGAAATAGCAACGGCAGGTGTCTGCAAAAATCTTTCGTCAAGCAGGTTA
>JAZSLD010000056.1:0-1832 GCA_045535195.1 Clostridia bacterium
CCGACGCCGCGCAGTTGGGGATAAACCCTATAAGCGCCGCAACAAACGGCTGGAACAGATTATTCGCCATAAAAATGGCAGAAAATCTTTCCTCGCCAAGCCACTCTATAGCAGCACTCAATGCGACCGATATTATAAATATAAATATATAAGTACCGAGCGTATGCTTTACCGCAGCAAAAATCATACTTCCGTGTGTTCTTTCCCCGTGACAGCATTCTGCATGCTTTGCATGGATTTGTGTTTTGGATAAATCAGGTGCAGATTTAAAAATAAAATCAAGTACAAATCCCACAACAGCCGCTATGACAATCTTAACACCAAGAAGTTTAAATATCACACTGCTGTGCTGAGGATTTGAAAGAAGCAGCGGTACAGCCTCGTCAGATGTTGCAATAAACACCGCCACAAGCGTGCCGACCGTTATAACCTTATTTGAAAAAAAGTTTGCAGCCGCCGCAGAAAAACCGCATTGCGGAATACAGCCTAAAACTGCACCGCCAAACGGGCCGAACTTGCCAAAGCCCGTCATTAATTTCTGCATTTTTTCTGATGAATACTGTTCTATATATTCTATTATAAAATATGCCACAAACAAAAACGGCACCATTTTAATGCTGTCTTCAAACGCATGATGTAATATGTGTAAAAATTCTGTCATTGAAAAATCCTCCCAAAAACAACCCGCAGTTGCACTACATTACACATTATCACTTTATTATATACTATTTTTTTGTCGAATACAATACGTTTTCCAAAAGTTAATTATTTAACATTCTTGAGGTGTTTTCGGCATTTTTCGTGGTCTTGACAATTTTAAATCCACGTGCTATACTGAAGTGTAATCTTCATAAGCGAGCACATCTTGTTTTTACACTAATGAAAACGGAGTGTGGGTGTATGGACACCAAAAATAAAATAGAAGAGATTAAAGAGTCATTAACATCATACATAGGCAGACGTGTGCACGTAACTGTTAAAAAAGGCAGAAAAATGCGCTTTGCACGCAGAGGTGTGCTGGAACACGTATATCCTAATATATTTGTCGTTTTGCTTGATGCAAAAGGCGACGAGGAAAGCGAACGCAGAGTTTCTTTCAATTATGCAGATGTTCTTACCAGAACAGTTGAAATAGTAGTATTTAAAAGTACATCTGAGTAAAGGTGTACTTTATTTATATATTTATATAAATAAGAAAGGATTATTATTATGGTTTACTCTACCGCATTTGCTAAATTAATAGATATATTCCGTGCTCTGCCGGGGGTAGGTCAAAAATCCGCAGTAAGAATGGCGTACCATATCCTCTCTCTTTCAGACGAGCAGGTTAAGTATATTGCCGATACTATTATATCGGTTAAGGCTAAAACTCATTACTGCCCCGTATGCAAAAACATTACAGAAGAAAACGTTTGCGAAATCTGTGCAAACGTAAACAGAGATAAATCCGTCATTTGCGTTGTGGAACGTCCGAGGGACGTTATATCAATGGAAAAAACGGGCGAGTTTGGCGGAACGTACCACGTACTGCACGGTGCTATATCTCCCGTTGACGGAATAAGCCCCGACGATTTAACCATAGAAGAACTTCTCGACCGTGTAAAACAGGGCGGAGTTGACGAGGTTATTATGGCGAACAACCCAAGTATAGACGGCGAAGCAACGGCAATGTATATATCACGTATGCTAAAACCCTATAACGTAAAAGTAACACGTATTGCATATGGATTGCGTGTCGGCGGAGATTTGGAATATGCCGACCAGGTAACGCTTGCAAAAGCATTAGAGGGTAGAACTGAAATATAAATTTAAAAGCCAAGATTTAAAATCTT
>JAZSLD010000195.1:0-14111 GCA_045535195.1 Clostridia bacterium
GTTTTAACTCCGTATCTTCCGTCTGATAAATCCGCTTCTATAACATTTATGTTCTGCCATCCGTTTAAGGTTAAGCGTTTAATGTTTTTTTGCGTAATCCCCGTTGCGATGGTGGTTTCGGTTGTCATATCATATATGTCAGCCGCATATGCGGGTGCGGCAGTATATATAAGTGCGCCTGCCGCTATAACGGCGGGTAATTTTTTTAATGCATTCAATATGTATCTTCCTTTCAAAATAATCTATACTAAAAGTATATCACGTGCGGATATAAAAGTAAACTGAAAAATAATTGGAATTGACAATATTTGCACCAATATGGTAAAATTATGATAATGAACTTGAAGGAAGGATTTTTATGAGGCACTGGAAATACGAAACAGAACAAAGAGTAGAATTTATACGCAATCTGGTTGCAAAAACCGGTGTTAAAGGAATAATATACGGAAACAGCGGCGGTAAAGACAGCGCCCTGGTAAGCATTTTATGTAAAATGGCGTGCGATAATACTGTTGGTATTATAATGCCTTGCTGCTCTGTAAGAAATTACGAAGAAGATACCGACCACGGCAATCTTGTTGCGGAGCAGTTTAAGATAGAAACACGCACAGTTGACTTAACCGATGTTAAAAATGCACTTTTGTCAGCCGTTGCCGGCAAAACGGAGATTAACAATACTGCCGATATAAATATTGCACCACGTCTGCGCATGACAACGCTTTATGCAATCGCTGCGGCGGAGGGGTTGCTCGTTGCCGGAACGGGCAACAGAAGCGAGCGTTATATGGGTTACTTCACCAAATGGGGTGATGGTGCGTGCGACTTTAACCCGATTGCCGACCTTACTGCAGGAGAGGTGTTTGATTTTCTGCGCTATCTTGACGCACCGCAGGAGATTATAAACAAAGCGCCGTCTGCAGGACTTTACGAGGGACAGACCGACGAGGCTGATATGGGTGTAACATATGCTGCTATTGATGAGTATATATTAAACGGCAATGCCCATTCTGCCGATGCGGAAATTATACGCAGATACCATAACGGAAGCGAACATAAAAGACGTATGCCGCTTTTGTACGGAGAAGAATAATAATGATATATATTTGCACCGGAGCCCGCCTAAATATGCCCAAGCGGACGCAGGTGCAAATATTCGAATAAATCAACTTGAAATAAAGGATATATTATCAAAACCTGCTTAATATATCCTGTGTATGAAAATACTTTTGAGGAGGCGATAATATGGTAGATGTATGCCTGCCCGGTACGGGTGGTATGTTGCCTTTAGTTCGCAGATACCTTACCTGTTGCTGGGTAGAGGTTATGGGCAAAGCAATTTTAATAGATTGCGGCGAGGGCACACAGATGGCGCTTTCAGAGGCAGAATGTCACGTAAGCCGTATGGAGTGCCTGCTTATAACACATTTTCATGCCGACCATATATCAGGCTTGCCGGGGCTTATGCTCACTTTGGGTAATCAGGGCAAAACAACGCCGCTTGTTATAGCAGGTCCGGCAGGTATCGGCAGGGTGGTATCAAGCCTGCTTATTATCGCACAAAAACTGCCTTTTGAAATACTTATAAAAGAACTCGACCAGAAATCATCCGAAAAATTTGAAATTGCAGGACTAGAAATAAACACACTTCCTCTTAAACATAAAGTTCCGTGCTTAGGCTATAGCGTAACTTATCATAGAAAACCTGTGTTCAATCCGCAAAAGGCCGCAGCGCTCAATATCCCCGTAACATATTATAAAAATCTGCACGCGGGTGAAACTGTAGAGATAGACGGAAATATATACACTCCCGATATGGTACTCGACGGTGAAAGAAAGCCTATTAAAGTAACATATTGCACCGACACACGTCCCTTTGACGATATGGCTGATTTTGCCGCAGGTTCCAACCTTTTTATCTGCGAGGGTATGTATTGTGATGACGAAATGCGCGAAAAAATGAACGAAAAACATCATATGTTGTTTAGTGATGCCGCCAATATCGCAAAAAAAGCAAATGTGCCAGAACTATGGCTTACTCATTACAGCCCTGCGCTTACTCATCCTGCTGAATATAAAGACGATGTGTGCAAAATTTTTGCAAATACCGTTATCTCTTGTGATGGAATTAAAAAAACTATTGTTCCTGAAGACAATATATAATTTTATGCCTGGCTGTTTAAGGCAGGCTTTTTGTTAAAAACTCCAGTAACTGCCCAGTTACAGATAAAACTTCTATGAAAGTTTTGGGTATTGACAACAGCATATGGGCGTGTTAAAATTTTAACAAAGATTAGAATATACTGATAATATAATATAATATAAAACGGGAGGTCAATCATGGATATAAAGACGTATGAGATAGTAGACAGCGTAGAAAACCTTGAAAAAGCCATTGCACGCACTAAACAAGCGCAGAAGATTTTTGCCACCTACACTCAGGAACAGGTTGATAAAATTTTTCTTGCTGCTGCATCTGCGGCAAATAAGGCAAGAATTCCGCTTGCTAAAATGGCTGTTGAAGAAACAGGCATGGCTATTGTAGAAGACAAAGTTATCAAAAACAACTATGCTGCGGAGTATATTTATAACGCATATAAAGATACAAAAACCTGCGGTGTTATAGAAGAGGATAAAGCCTATGGCATTAAAAAGATTGCCGAGCCTATCGGCGTTATTGCGGCGGTTATCCCCACAACTAACCCCACATCTACTGCTATTTTTAAATGCCTTTTAGCGCTTAAAACAAGAAACGCTATAATCATTTCACCACACCCCAGAGCAAAGAACTCTACCATTGCCGCTGCAAAACTGGTGCTTGAGGCTGCAGTTAAAGCCGGTGCGCCCGAGGGTATAATCGACTGGATTGACGTTCCAAGCCTTGATATGACCAACACAGTTATGAAAGAGGCAGACATTATCCTTGCTACCGGCGGCCCCGGTATGGTTAAGGCGGCGTATTCTTCAGGTAAGCCGGCACTCGGTGTTGGTGCGGGTAACACTCCTGCTATTATTGACGAAAGTGCAGATATTCTGCTTGCGGTAAACTCAATCATTCACTCAAAAACATTTGATAACGGTATGATTTGTGCTTCCGAGCAGTCTGTAATTGTTTTAGAGAGCATATATAATGATGTTAAAAAAGAATTTGCCGCACGAGGCTGCTATTTCTTAACTGCAGCCGAAACAGAAAAGGTAAGAAAAACAATTATTATAAACGGTGCTTTAAATGCTAAGATAGTTGGTCAGCCGGCGGCTAAAATTGCAGAACTTGCATCTGTTACAGTTCCCGAAGGCACAAAAATCCTTATCGGCGAGGTTGAGTCTGTGGAACTTTCCGAGGAATTTGCACACGAAAAACTCTCCCCCGTGCTCGCTATGTATAAAGCAAAGGATTTTGCTGATGCACTCGATAAAGCAGAAAAACTTGTTGAAGACGGCGGTTTTGGTCACACATCTTCCGTGTACCTTAACGAAATAACCGAAACAGATAAATTAAACGAGTTTGCCGCACGTATGAAAACCTGCCGAATTTTGGTCAATACTCCATCTTCACACGGCGGGATCGGCGATTTGTATAACTTTAAACTTGCACCCTCGCTCACACTCGGTTGTGGCTCGTGGGGCGGCAACTCTGTATCCGACAACGTGGGTGTAAAACATCTTTTAAATATCAAAACTGTAGCAGAAAGAAGGGAAAATATGCTTTGGTTCCGTGCACCCCAAAAGGTATATATTAAAAAAGGCTGCCTGCCCGTAGCGCTTGACGAACTTAAAAACGTAATGGGCAAAAAACGTGCCTTTATCGTAACCGATACTTTCCTTTATGAAAACGGTTATACAAAACCTATTACAGATAAACTTGACGAAATGGGCATTGCACACACAACATTTTTTGATGTTCAGCCAGACCCAACCCTTGCAAATGCAAAAAGCGGTGCGGCGCAGATGGCAGCATTCAAACCCGACACAATCATAGCACTTGGCGGCGGCTCTGCTATGGACGCAGCAAAGATTATGTGGGTTCTTTACGAACACCCCGAGGCAGACTTTATGGATATGGCAATGCGCTTTATAGATATCCGCAAACGTGTATACACATTCCCCAAAATGGGCGAAAAAGCATATTTCATTGCAGTTCCAACCTCAGCAGGTACAGGTTCGGAGGTTACTCCTTTTGCCGTTATCACAGACGAGCAAAGCGGTGTTAAATACCCTCTTGCAGACTACGAACTTCTCCCCAATATGGCTATTATCGATACAGACTTCCATATGTCTGCGCCTAAGGGCTTAACTGCTGCATCGGGTATTGACGCAGTAACTCACGCAGTTGGGGCATATGCCGCAATGCTTGCTACCGACTATACAGACGGTTTAGCACTTAAAGCACTCAAAACTATATTTGAATATCTGCCCCGTGCTTATGAAAACGGACAGACAGACGTAGTTGCCAGAGAAAAAATGGCAAACGCTGCTACCATGGCAGGTATGGCTTTTGCAAATGCATTTTTAGGTGTGTGCCATTCTATGGCGCATAAACTCGGTGCATTCCACCACTTGCCTCACGGTGTGGCAAACGCACTTATGATTGAAGAAGTGCTTCGCTTTAACGCTTCCGAAGCGCCCGTTAAAATGGGTACGTTCTCGCAGTATGACCACCCCCACACACTTGCACGCTATGCAGAGATTGCAGACTACCTCGGTCTTGGCGGAAAAACAGACACCCAGAAACTTGAAAACCTTATAAAAGCAATCAACGACCTTAAAGCCAAAGTTGGCATTAAAGAAACTATTAAAGATTACGGCATAGACGAAAAAGACTTCCTTGATAACCTTGACGAAATGGTAGAGCAGGCGTTTGACGACCAGTGCACAGGCGCAAACCCCAGATATCCGCTTATGAGCGAGATTAAGCAGATGTATCTTAATGCATACTACGGTAAACATTTCGTAGAGCCAAAAATGCCGAAAAAAGCGTGAAGGAGGTAAAAGCCATGAAATTAGATAAAGTAATAGCAGAGAGAAAAAATAAAAAGATTTATCGTGACGGCGATATTTGTATAAAAGTTTTTGATAACGACTATTCCAAGGCAGATGTTTTGAACGAGGCACTCAATCAGGCACGTATTGAAGAAACGGGTTTAAATATCCCTAAAATTTTAGAGGTTATGACGGTAGACGGCAAATGGGCGATTGTAACAGAGTTTATAGAGGGCAAAACACTTGCACAACTTATGAAAGAAAATCCCGATAAAGAAAATGAATATCTGGAACTTTTAGTTGATTTACAGCTTGAAGTGCACACAAAAACCAGCCCGCTTTTAAATAAACTTAAAGATAAAATGAACCGCAAAATCAGCGAAACTGACCTTGACGCAACCACACGTTATGAACTTCATACAAGACTTGAGGGTATGCCCAAGCATAAAAAAGTATGCCACGGCGATTTTAACCCGTCTAATATTATAATTGCCGATGACGGCAAGGCGTATATACTCGACTGGGCACACGCAACGCAGGGTAATGCTTCTGCAGACGCCGCAAGAACATATCTGCTTTTCTGTCTTGACGGCGCAGAGGATACTGCAAAAAAATATCTTGACCTTTTCTGTAAAAAGAGCGATACTGCCAAACAGTACGTGCAAAAATGGATGCCGATTGTTGCAGCGTCACAGTCTGTTAAAGGACACGAGCATGAGAGGGAATTTTTAATGTCGTGGGTAAATGTAGTAGATTACGAATAATAAAAAAGGCTGAACTAAATAAAATTTAGTTCAGCCTTTTTGCTTTTGTAATCAATTAAAATTCAAGTTTGCTTTCGATATAGGGGATAAGTTCGTCAATTTTAAGCGTAATCTGCTCCATAGTGTCACGGTCACGAACTGTTACTGTGCCGTTTTCCTCTGAATCGAAATCGTATGTTACGCAGAAGGGAGTACCAATTTCGTCCTGTCTGCGATATCTTTTACCTATGCTGCCTGCATCGTCATATTCGCACATAAACTTAGCGGCAAGTTTCTCGTAAAGTTTTTTAGCGTTGTCGCCGAGTTTTTTAGAAAGTGGCAGAACTGCAACCTTAACGGGTGCAAGTGCGGGGTGCAAACGCATAACAACACGTGTGTCGCCGTCGCCTACTGTTTCCTCGTCATACGCTTCAACTAAGAATGCCAAAGCCACACGGTCAGCACCGAGTGACGGCTCAACACAGTAAGGAACGTATTTTTCGTTTGTAATCGGGTCTGTATACTCCATAGACTCGCCTGAGTGCTGCATATGCTGTTTAAGGTCGAAGTCTGTTCTGTCGGCAATACCCCACAGTTCGCCCCAACCGAACGGGAACATAAATTCAATGTCTGTTGTTGCGTTGCTGTAGTGAGAAAGTTCCTCGGGTGAGTGGTCACGGAGTTTTATATTCTCTTCTTTAATACCGAGAGAGAGCAACCAGTTTTTGCAGAAATCTTTCCAGTATGCAAACCATTCAAGGTCAGTTCCTGGAGCGCAGAAGAACTCAAGTTCCATCTGTTCAAACTCTCTTGTACGGAATATAAAGTTACCGGGAGTAATTTCGTTTCTGAAAGATTTACCTATCTGACCTATACCGAAAGGTACTTTTTTACGTGTTGTACGCTGAACGCTTTTAAAGTTTACAAATATACCCTGTGCGGTTTCAGGACGGAGATACAGTTCAGATGTAGAATCCTCTGTAACGCCCTGGAATGTTTTAAACATCAGGTTAAATTTGCGGATATCAGTATAGTTGAGTTTGCCGCATTTGGGGCAAACAACATTATTTTCTTTGATGAAGTCGAGCATTTTTTCATTGCTCCAACCGTCTGCAGTAACGGTTTCACCTTTTTCGTGAAAATAATCTTCAATAAGTTTGTCGGCACGGTGTCTGCTTTTGCATTCTTTACAGTCGAGCAGAGGGTCAGAAAATCCGCCAACGTGACCTGATGCCACCCAAACCTGAGGGTTCATAAGTATTGCAGCATCCTGACCTACGTTGTAGGGTGATTCCTGAATAAATTTTTTCCACCACGCTTTTTTTACGTTGTTTTTGAATTCAACGCCCAAAGGACCGTAATCCCAAGAGTTAGCCAATCCGCCGTATATTTCAGAACCGGGATAAACAAAACCGCGGCCTTTGCATAAGGCAACTATTTTTTCCATAGTTTTTTCAGTATTTAACATTATATATGCCTCCAATATGTTATTAACTAATTACCATTTTAAAGAAGTAAAATGCTTTTGTCAAGGCATATTTTGATTTTCGGCATAATAATGATATTTTAAAGGCGGTTGATGTATGAAAAGAGAAGAAATAACTAACATTTTCAAGATTTTTATGTGCTGTGTGGGCGCAATTATAGGTGCAGGTTTTGCATCGGGGCAGGAAATTATGAGTTTTTTCGTAAATTACGGAAAAGCGGGTGTCGCCGGAGTGGTGCTCAGCGGCGTGCTATTTTTTGCGTACGTGTATATTGCGCTAAAAAAAATCTGTTTGTATAATATCACAACATTCAGCGGATATTTTAAAGATGTGGCAGGCAGGCTGACGGCTGATCTTATTCAGGCGGTGGCATACGCATTTATGTTTGCGTCGTTTGCCGTTATGGTGTCGGGCAGCGGAGCCGTGGCAGAGCAACTTTTTGGTGCAAATACACTCGGTATAGTATTTATGGCTGTGCTTTGTTTTGCCGTGTTTTTAAAAGGTGTTGACGGTATGGTTGCCGTTAATGCGTTTATGACTCCGCTTATTACGGTTGGTATTATTGTGGTTGGAATATTTGCGCTTGTTTTTGACTGCGCAGATGTTTTTTCTGTAACGGCAATATTAAAACCTGTAACGGACAATTTTTTCGCTTCTGCCGTTTTGTATGTAAGTTATAATACTGTTACGCTCATAGGTATACTGCTTCCGCTTAAAGACCGTATAACGTCCGGCAGAGTTGCTTTTTTCTCTGCATTTTTAAGCGGCGGAGTTCTTGCGTTTATGGGGCTGATGCTGTGGGCGGCAATGTGGATTTTTAAAGCCGAACTTGTTAATGTTGATGTGCCTATGCTGTTTATTGCGGATAAAGCAGGGGCGGTTATGCGCTGGGGGTATGCGGCAGTTTTGTATATGGCGATGATAACCACCGCAGTATCGTCAGGGTTTGCGCTTTTGAGTTTTTTGAAAAAGCATATCCGCATAAACAATGCTGTTTTGTCGGCAATTTTGTGTATTGCGGCTGTGCCTTTGGCATACGTAGGTTTTTCGGATTTGGTAAATAAATTGTACAGATTTTTCGGTTTTTTGGGCGCTTTTGTGCTTGTGGTGGTATTTTTAGATGGTGTAAGAATAATAAAAAGGCATTGACTTAAAGTCAATGCCTTTTTGCTATCGAGGTGACAGGGCTCGAACCTGCGGCCTCATGGTCCCAAACCACGCGCGCTACCAGCTGCGCCACACCTCGAAAAACACAATATCTATTTTAATATATTATTTTGGTTTTGTCAATAGTAATAATTATTTTTGCAAAAAAATCTGGTATTTTTTATACACAAAAAAATTTTTTAAAAAAATATAAAAAAGTTCTTGACTTTGTCCAAAGTATGTGATATTATAGTTCTTGGATTTGCTGGTGTAGCTCAATCGGTAGAGCAGCTGATTTGTAATCAGCAGGTTACAGGTTCAAGTCCTGCCACCAGCTTTTCTTTTTTTATAATTTAATATTTGGGAGGGTTCCCGAGTGGCCAAAGGGGGCAGACTGTAAATCTGTTGTCTCTGACTTCGATGGTTCGAATCCATCTCCTCCCATTGAAAAATCCGTACACGATAGTGTGCGGATTTTTTACTTCTTCACTATTACCTCTTACTTTTTACTATTCCTTAAATCAAGGTTTTTTGAATAATCTTAAAAATAGCGGAGATAATTATTGTATTAAAACAGAAAGGATTTGAGGCTTGTGATAGAGCAGGATACAATAAAACTTCTTCGTGAATGTGACGCAGGTGTAAAGATGGGTGTATCGTCTATAGACGATGTTTTGGAATATGTCGGCGGCGACGAACTTAAAAAGAAACTTACAGACTGCAAAGCCGAACACGAAAAACTCGATAGAGAAATTCAGCAACTTTTAGATAAGTACAAAGACGACGGAAAAGAGCCAGCCGTAATTGCAAAAGGAATGTCGTGGATGAAAACAAATATGAAACTTGCCGTAAACGACTCCGACAACACAATTGCAGACCTTATGACCGACGGTTGTAATATGGGCGTAAAATCGCTCAATAAATATCTTAATAAATACAAGGCGGCAGATGAGGTGTCAAAAGATATCACAAAGCGCCTGATAAATCTTGAAGAAAAACTTACAATAGATATACGAAAATTCCTTTGATAAAAACTCACCTGTTTGTAAAAAATGGGTGAGTTTTTTATTTTGTGTTGAAATTGACTTTTATGTGTGTTATACTATATAATGAATAAATTTGTGAAATCGAGGTAAAAGACGTGTTAAAAAATTTAAATGCACCCACGGATATGACCGTTGGCACGCCGTGGAAAAGTATAGCATTGTTTACGTTGCCTATGCTTATAGGCAATATCGCTCAGCAACTGTACAGCACAGTTGATAGTGTTGTAGTTGGTAAATATATTGGAGATAACGCTCTGGCGGCGGTTGGCAGTGCAATGCCTATACTTAATATGTTGCTGGTGCTTTTTGTGGGTATCTCTGCAGGAGCAAGCATTATGGTTTCGCAGTATTTCGGCGCTAAAAACCGCGAAAGCCTTTCTATGACTATCGGCAACTGCATAACGGTAACATTAGTTGCGTGTGTTGCACTTATACTTATTGCTGCTCCGTTTATACGGCCTATACTTGTTTTTCTTAACACCCCCGAAAGCATACTCGACTGGTGCGCCGATTATCTTATGATATCTCTTATAGGCATAGCGGGTATGGCATTTTATAATATTTTAAGCGGTATTATACGTGGTATGGGCGAT
Source organism: Clostridia bacterium (assembly GCA_045535195.1). Classification (GTDB taxonomy): domain Bacteria; phylum Bacillota; class Clostridia; order UMGS1810; family UMGS1810; genus SIG455. The sequence goes on from JAZSLD010000195.1 coordinate 9,993, forward strand.
TCGTTCTCGGCACTTGTATATCTTCTGGTTGCAACGGTTATTAATATCGTACTCGATATTTACTTTGTAGCATCGCTTGGTATGGGAGTACCCGGTGTTGCTCTGGCAACGGTTATTGCGCAACTTGTTTCCTCTGTGCTTTGCCTTATCAAATTATCTAAAATGAACGAGTTTTTTGATTTTGGTTTCAAATATTTAAAACCCGTTGCATCATATGTTAAAACAGTTATACGTTTGGGCTTGCCCTCAGGTTTAACTCAGGCAATAATGTCGTCTGCCATGATTATAGTACAGTCGCTTACAAACCAGTTCGGCGAGCAGTTTATAGCGGCAAACGTAGTTATTATGCGTGTAGACGGGTTTGCTATGATGCCGAACTTCTCGTTTGGTATGGCACTTACCACCTATGCAGGGCAGAATGTTGGCGCAGGACTTTACGACAGAGTTATAAAAGGAGCAAAGCAAGGTACTCTTATGGCGGTTCTGTGCTCAACTGTTATTACAGTTGCTATTTTAATATTCGGCAAATGGCTTATGGGTATATTTACCGATACCGCTTCGCTTGTAGATATGAGTTATTTTCTTATGAAGATACTCGCAGTAGGCTATATAGCAATGGCTATTACGCAAAGCCTTTCGGGTATTATGCGCGGCGCCGGCGATACTATGACACCTATGTGGATATCACTTATTTCAACGGTTGCAATACGCGTTCCCGTAGCATACGGAATATCGTACCTTACAAGAACTCCCGAAATGCCCCATGGCATTAAAGAATGTATACAAATTTCGCTGCTTCTTTCGTGGGTACTCGGCGCAGTGTTTACGGTTATCTTCTATAGCCGCGGCAAATGGAAAACAAAAGCAATCAAACAATAATAAAAAAACGCAGAACTTCTGTTCTGCGTTTTTTTATTAGCATAATATTCCTGTTACATAATCTTTCTCGATTTTGTCTATCTTAACATTAACAAACTTTCGTGAAATGTCTTTCTCTGATGGGATATGCACTTTTATATAATTTGATGTGTGCCCTTCGTAAATGCCGTTTTCAACCTCACGTTCGGCAAGTACTTCAACTTGTTTTCCAATAAAACTTTCAAGAAAATTTTGCCTGCACTCGTCAGCCGCTTCAGCCATAATTGACGCACGTTTGTTTTTAACTGTGCGTTTTATCTGGTCAGGGAATTTATCGGCTTTTGTGCCGCGCCTGTTAGAGTATGCAAATACGTGCGACTCTGCAAAGCAGATATCTTTTAAAAACTGCACAGACTTTTCAAATTCCTCATCAGTTTCACCGGGGGATCCAACCATAATGTCGGAAGTAATTGCGCTGTCGGGAATGTATTTGCGGATATTTTTAACCACCTCACGGAATTCGGTTGTATTGTACTTTCTGTTCATACGTGTAAGTGTTTCGTCGCAACCGCTTTGCAAGGATATATGGAAGTGGTTGCAGAGTTTTGGTAAGGCAGAGAGCATTTTTACAAAATCCTCTGTCAGTATCCGTGGCTCTATAGAGCCTAAACGTATTCTGCGTATTCCGTCGATTTCGTGTATTGCTTTTATAACGTCGCCTAGGTTGATATCTTTATCTTTTATATCCAACCCGTACGACGCTATGTGAATACCCGTAAGCACCACTTCGGAAAATCCGTTATCTGCAAGAGTTTTAACTTCGTTTAAAATATCTTTTAGGTCACGGCTGCGCACAGGACCTCGTGCATAAGGGATAATGCAGTAGGTGCAAAAAGAATTGCAACCGTCTTCAATTTTAACAAAAGCACGTGTTTTGTCGCTGAATGATGATATCTGCATATCTTCAAATATACGGCTTTTCATAATATCCGAAACTGCATTTGTCTGCTCGCCGGCATACGCCTCTTCAACCAGTTTAACAATTTTTGATTTATCCTTAGAGCCTAATATAACATCTACGCCCATTGCGGCAATCTCGTCAGGCGCAACCTGGCTGTAGCAACCCGTAACAGCAATAACGGCATCAGGGTTTATACTTTTTGCACGGCGAATCATCTGTCGTGATTTTTTATCACCCGTACCGGTAACTGTGCAGGTGTTTATAACGTACACATCGCACACATCGTCAAAATCCGCTATGGTGTAGCCTGCATTTTTGAAAAGTTCCGTCATGGCCTCTGTTTCGTATTGATTAACCTTGCAACCCAAGGTGTGAAAAGAAACGGTTTTGTTCATTTAATATCTCCAATATAATAATATATGATTGTTGGACAAAATCCTACTATGTTATTATACAACAATTACAAAAATTTTCAATAGGCAAAAAACGAATTGACTTTTTTGGGAAATAGTTGTAAGATATAATTGTAATAATTAAAAGGAGGAATTTTGATATGGTAACAGTAAGTGTATTACTCAATTCAATCAACGACGTGAAAAACTTCGTAAATATCGTAAGCAAGTATGACTTTGATATTGACCTTTCGTCAGGAAGATACGTAGTAGATGCAAAATCTATTATGGGTATATTCAGTTTGGATTTGGCAAAGCCTATCAAGGTTGAAATCCACACAGACAATGCTGATGATATTATGGGCGAACTCAAGCCTTACATCACAGAGTAATGTTTTCACAGCGTGGCTGAAACAAGTCACGCTTTTTGTTTAATTAAAACACATTTAAGGAGAAGCAAATGGAACCTTTGAAATACCGCCCTGCAGAAAATGACGAAGATATGAAACTTATGGTGCTGTTTGCCATAGCACGTTTAAAGGTAAGCGCCACGTATACACGCATTTTCCATGTTTTAAGTGCTGCGGCAGATGTAAGTTACTGCCTGCTTACCGTGCCCATTTCGGATTTAATAGAAAGCGGAAATATAGAAGAACTCCACTATGATGACCAGACGGTGTTTTCGCTTACAAAACAGGGTAGCGAAACACTTTCGTACTTTGAGAACAGAATACTGCGCAGCGTGCGTTTGCGTATGCTTGACGAGATAGATAAAATCAATAAAGAGGTTTTAAGCGGAAATAAACTTGACGCTTCTATTGTTCCCGTAAACGAGGAGGAATACCTTGTTAAAGCGGAGATAACCGAGAATAAAGTGCCCATTTTAAAATTTGAGATGTATGTAGGCGATAAAGAACGTGCAAAAAAAATTGTACGTAATTTCAAAGAGCATACCAGCCTTATGTATTTGCAGGTAATAAAAGCCATTGATTATGATTACGATGAACTCGATTTGGAAAACATGGAAGAATTAGGTGATATTGATAGCTGACTTCCATGAATAAACAACAGATAAATAATTAACAATAACCGTATGAGAGAAATAGCTCATACGGTTTTTTAGTTAAATATAAAAATGCGAAAGGAGAAATAAAATGAGCAAGCTTATTAAAATATTCTCGGTTTGCCTTGCTGTGTTGATGACAGTGCTCTCACTTGCGGGCTGTGGCATGAATATGGCAGGCTCGGGTGGATATGACCTTTATATCTTCAACGGCAAGGGTGAGAGTGCTCAGGCACTTGATGACGCAGCCAATAAATTCAGCGAAGAAACCGGGAAGAAAGTCAAAACATTTTCTCTTGGCAGCGGCACAAGCAGTGTCGATACTTTGCGCGCCGAGATGAATTCCAAGAATATGCCCACCATATTTTCTATTGTTAATATTCAGGAGCTTAAAGAGTGGGAAGAGGGCGGCTTTGTAGTGGATTTCAATACCGTTGCGGACGGGGAATTCAAGGAGCTGGTAGATGATATTCCTGAAAATATGCGCCTCACATCCAATGGTACAAACAGTTATGGCGTACCGTACAATGTGGAGGGGTATGGCTATATCGTAGACACACGCATGATAGACGCACTCTTCGGTGATGATGAAGCGGAGGATTTCTTGGAAGATGTAAAAAATGCCACCTACGAGGAGTTTCAGAATCTTGTAGTGGCGGTTGACGCGTATATCAAAAACAACACACCTTCGTCTGTAATACTTGATGGCAACACCTACACACTGCGCAATGAAAAAACAGAGCTTTCATCAAATCTCACAGGTGTTTTTGCCATAGCAGGTTCAGAAAAGTGGACATACGGTGACCACCTGGTAAACGTGGCTTTGAACGCAGTTTTTGATAATC
>JAZSLD010000201.1:0-5040 GCA_045535195.1 Clostridia bacterium
GAGGTTTCTGGGATCGATCATAGCAACTGCCTGCTTCTTATCAATCATACCCTCGTCTACTAAATCACAAGCGATTTTGAGAGCAGCCTTAGCAGTTCTCTTACCATTTCTTGTCTGGAGCATAAACAGTTTGTTGTTTTCGATTGTGAACTCCATATCCTGCATATCTCTATAGTGGTCTTCAAGGATTTTGCAAACCTTGTTGAACTCTTCAAATGCAGCAGGGAATTTATCAGCCATTTCTTTGATTGGCATAGGTGTACGAACGCCGGCAACAACGTCTTCACCCTGTGCGTTTACAAGGAACTCACCCATAAGTCCGGGTTCGCCTGTAGCGGGGTCACGTGTGAAGGCAACACCTGTACCGCAGTCGTCACCCATGTTACCGAATGCCATCATCTGTACGTTAACAGCAGTACCCCAAGAATAAGGGATATCATTGTCACGACGGTAAACGTTTGCTCTGGGGTTGTCCCATGAACGGAATACTGCCTCTACAGCACCCATAAGTTGTTCTTTGGGATCTGCAGGGAAGTCTTTACCGATTTTTGATTTATATTCTGCTTTAAACTGTGAAGCCAGAACTTTAAGGTCTTCAGCAGTAAGTTCGATATCCTGTGTAACACCTTTTTCGGCTTTCATTTCGTCGATAAGTTCTTCAAAGTATTTCTTACCAACTTCCATAACAACGTCAGAATACATCTGGATAAATCTTCTGTAGCAGTCCCAAGCCCATCTGGGATTGCCGGATTTTGCAGACATAGCCTCTACAACGTCTTCGTTAAGACCGAGGTTGAGGATAGTATCCATCATACCGGGCATTGAAGCGCGAGCACCTGAACGAACAGATACTAAAAGAGGATTCTCTTTATCGCCGAATTTTTTACCGCAAATTTCTTCCATTTTAACGATGTTTTCCATAATTTCAGCCTGGATAGCATCATTAATCTTACGGCCGTCCTCATAATACTGTGTACATGCTTCAGTAGAAATTGTGAAGCCCTGAGGAACGGGAAGACCAATCTTGGTCATCTCAGCAAGGTTAGCACCTTTACCGCCCAAAAGGTTTCTCATGCTGGCATCGCCTTCTGAGAAAAGATAAACATACTTATGTGCCATTTAAAAACTACCTCCTAAAATAGTTATAATAAACTCAAAATTATAATTATTACCCAACTATTTTATAACAAAATCGAAAAAAAATCCAGTACTTTTTTAGATTTTGTATATTTTTAATTGAAAACACCTCCAATATTAGGCGTATTTGGCTAATTTTCACTATCATTTTGATAATTGCCTGCAATGATTTTATGTAAAAAACCAAGCGACTTATAAAATGTATCCGTCTGCGCAACGAGATAACGCTCAGCAATTGCACAAATTCTGTTTAAAAGTTCCTCTGCAATACTGAATGAAAATACGCTTCGATAGTCGCTTTTTACTATATAATCAATTATTTTTATATCCATTGCAGTAATACTTACAGGCAGATGCTCCCTACCATCGTATCTGCCGATACACTCTGCACATACAGCACCGCCGTCATGATGAGAAAAGTAATCGAGTTTTTTATCCCTGCCGCAGCAGACGCATCTGCCAAGTTCAGGCATAACACCCATTACGCATGCGGATTTTATTTCAAATATTGCTTTAAGTTTTTTCAAAAACGGCAGAATGTCACCGTCTTCGGCATTACGTTCGGCTTTTTCGGTTAAATAAAGAGTATTGAGCGCAAATTTAAAATAATCTTCATCGCCGACTATCTCTTGCGCAATATCGGCAACAATATCCATATAATAAGTTGCAAACGACACTTTGATAACATCATTTCTTAAATCAAAAAAATTATTCGTTACCTGCGCAGACGAAACCGTATATAATCCCCCCTGCTTGCTGTTGAACGTAACATCAGAAAAGCAAAACGGCTGAAGTGCAGCAAAATCTTTATGCTTATGACTGCGTACACCCTTTGCAATGGCAGTAAGCCTGCCGTGCTCAGGCGAAAAAAATGTTATAAGTTTGTCATTATCATTCATATTACAGGTCTTAAGCACCAGTGCTGCTGTCCGTATTGTGTTCATTGGTTTCTTTCTCCACACGCATATTATTATATTCTTTATATAGCAAATAACTCTCTATATTACCTGTGCTTTCAAAAAAGTCCCAGGCAAATTCATTATCCAATACATCCCACACACAAATCGCCCCCGCAAGTGAAATTTTATATGAGTATTATTTGTCTTGTGGAATTTTAATATACTGTTATGTTTTGGCGAAAATTATAAATCGGTTATTCCAAATTCTTTCATCATCTGTTCTGAATTGCGCCAGTCAGGTTTAACTTTTACCCAAAGTTCCATAAAAACTTTTTTATCAAGCATTTTTTCGCAGTCAACTCTTGCCTGCGAGCCTATTGCTTTAAGTTTAGAGCCTTTGCTGCCGATAATAATGCGCTTGTGCGACTCTTTCTCGCAATATATATTTGCTGAAATCTCGCAAACTTTATCGCCTTTTTCTTTCATTTTGATAATCTCAACCGCTATACCATGAGGAATTTCCTGATTTAAAAGCCTTAGCGCCTTTTCACGAATCAGCTCTGCCACAATCTGCTTTTCGCTCTGGTCTGTAACCATATCGTCAGGATAATACATAGGGCCTTCAGGCAGATATTTTTTAATAATATTTTTTAAATCTTCCACACCGTCACCGCTTGATGCACTTACGGGAATAATATCCTCAAACTTATGCAAAGCATTGTATTTTTCTATAACGGGAAGCAAGTTAAGTCTTTCAGTGGTATCAACTTTATTTACAACCAAAACAGCCGGAATATCCCCTATTCTTTCTAAAATTGTATTCTCGGCCGCTGAAATATTTTCGTCAGGCTCAACCACCAGCAAAAGCAAATCAACATCTGCTATTGTTTCGTCAACAGATTTAATCATACTTTCGCCAAGTTTTGTTTTGGGTTTATGAAAACCGGGGGTGTCTACAAAAATCATCTGCGCTTCATCGTCTGTATTTATAGCAAGGACTTTATTTCTTGTAGTCTGCGGTTTTGCAGAAATAATGGCAATTTTCTGACCTGCCAGTTTATTGAGCAATGTTGATTTACCCACGTTTGGAACTCCCACTATACCTATGTAACCAGACTTAAATGTATTATTCATTGTTTTCTCCTTATCGGTTGTGTTTTTTAAATATTAATCCCGTAACAAAGCAAACTGCAACTGCAACATATATTACAAGCGCAATCCACAGATACGGTCTTTCAACAAAGAAATGTATCACAGATAAAATCACATCAATATCCCAGAATAAAGTTATCGCAATAACAAACGCCATAACCGCAGATAACATCACCGCACCCGCAGCGACATCTTTGGATATCTTTGCATTTATATTATATTCGCCGCCGTGCATATCTATGGCACTTTCTATAGCGGTATTTATCATTTCGCATATAAGAACAAACAGTATTGCAAACCATAGCCACATCATTTCCGCTTTGCTGAAATTATAAAACAAACTTGCTATCAACACCGAAACCGCCGCCACAATATGAAACCTGAAATTGCGCTGTGTTGTTATGCAGTATTTTAACCCCTGCAATGCATACAAAAAACTTTTTAAAATTTTCATATAAGCACGTCCTATCTTGTAAGACCTATTTTATCAAGTATTGCTTCTTCTTTTTCTCTCATAACTGCGCGTTCGTCTTCTTCCTCGTGGTCGTATCCTAAAAGGTGAAGTACGGAATGGCATACCAAAAAACCAACCTCACGTTCAAATGAATGTCCGTACTCTTCCGCCTGCGCCTCGGCACGTTCAAGTGATATTACAATGTCACCAAGTACTACTGTACCAAGGTAAGTATCACCTACACTCTCTATAACTTTGCCGCCCTCAAAATTGAGCATAGGGAATGACAAAACATCAGTAGGCGAATCAATCTGCCTGAAATCGTTATTAATTTCTTTTATCTGCTCATTATCAACAAAAAGCACGCTGACTTCTGTTTTTTTATTAAATTCTTCATATGCAAGTGCAGCATCTACTACAGTTTGCACTAATTCCTGCAAGGTGTCGTCTACTGTATGCTTGTCCTGCGTGTTTTCAAAAAAAATGTCTGCTTTCATTTTCAGTTCCTCTTTTCTGTCTGCTTGTTTCGTTCATACTTTTCACGACGCTTGGTGTCACGCTTTTCGTAAGCCTTTATAATTGCCTGAACAAGCCTGTGACGTACAACGTCACGTTCTGTAAGATAACAGAACGCAATATCCTCTATATTTTTTAAAACATTTGTTACATCTTTTAGACCGGAAAATTTGCCGTCGGGCAAATCCACCTGAGTTATATCTCCGGTTACTATTGCCTTTGAGTTAAATCCAATACGTGTTAAAAACATCTTCATCTGTTCGGGGGTGGTGTTTTGCGCCTCGTCTAAAATAATAAAACTGTCGTCTAAAGTTCTGCCGCGCATATACGCAAGCGGAGCAATTTCTATGCTTCCCCTCTCTACCAGTCTGTGGTATGTCTCCATACCGAAAAAGTCGTACAGAGCATCATAAAGCGGTCTTAAATACGGGTCTACTTTAGTTTGCAAATCACCCGGAAGAAAACCGAGTTTTTCACCGGCTTCAACAGCAGGACGTGTTAAGATAATTCTGTTTACCTCTTTATTTTTGAACGCTTTAACCGCCATAGCAACCGCAAGATACGTTTTACCCGTACCTGCAGGACCGATACCAAAAGTTATAGTGTTTTTCTTTATTGCATCAATATAATTTTTCTGGCCTAAAGTTTTGCTTTTAATCGGTTTGCCTGATGCGGTTATCGCCACACAGTCGCTTCCGTAAAGTGCAGAGTCATCTATTCCATCTTTAGCCATTGTAATTGCATATAAAATATTCTGGTCGGTAAGTGCCTCGCCTTTTTCCAGAAGTGATCTCAAACTTGCAAACACGGTAGATGCCATTGCAACGCTTTGCTCGTCACCGCTTATCTTAACCACGGACTCGCGGTTAACAATATTAACCC
>JAZSLD010000161.1:0-8169 GCA_045535195.1 Clostridia bacterium
GCTTGGCCTGGTGCTACTGTAGGTATCGCTGCTGGCACATGGACAATCAACTTGTATGACTACATTGACGATAACAATGCAAGCTACACAGGTGATGTTCTTGCTACAGCAACTTTCGTAGTTGAATAATTACTGCTAATCACTTAAATAGTGTATTTAAAGTAATATAAATTGCACCGCACTCGGTTTCGAGTGCGGTGCTTTTATGTGTGGTATAAAAAATCCCCTTTTTGTAAAGGGGATTTTTCATTTCTATATCACTCAGCAAACACTTTTTCTTGGAATCATAATCTTTTTCGGCTCTGTAAGCACCTCGGGGAAGTCACATCCGTTTGCGGCGCATATTGCCTCTGTAGTTGTGTGGTAGCGTTTAGATATATCCCACATCTTTTCGCCCTTGGCGGCAAAGTATATAACTATCGCCGGCATGGCGCCTTTATCTACTGCGCTTTCTTCGTCCGCCTCAACATCTTTTATATAAGTAACCTCTTTTTCTTCTATAATCTTTGTGTCAAAGTTAAGGCTGAAACGCACATCTGCCGATGTTGCCGATGCTGCCGAGTACGAAATATCATCTGCATCGCACAAAACGCTTATCTGCGCATTTTTGCCGCAGTCTGCCGATATTGAATATGCAAATGGTATCTCGCTTTTGTGGCTCCACACGGGTGCGTCTGAATTTGCAGATGTATATTCTATATACGTATCTGCAACGCCCGATATATTTGGTTTATTACCTGATATTTGTGCGCTTTCTACATACGGTTTTACAACCACATTATAAATTCTTGCTATAGACGGTGCATCGGCAGGTATGCTGATATTTTCTTTTATAATGCTCTTATCACTTGATGCGCAAACCATCTGCGTTACCTTTGCCTTATCACGTGCAAGTGACACATTAAAATCGGGGCTGTATAAATCTTCCGTCACACTATCGGCACTCTGTTCATACACGCAGGTGGCGGCATTTATACGTGCACGCACTTCTAACATAGACGCATCGCCGTCGCTGTCGGCAGCGGCGCTGTACTGCAGGTCTGTAAGCGTGTATTCCGACTCGCAGATATCGTTTTCGTAAACATCGTCAATGCTAAGCACCTCTGTAAAAGGTATGCTACCCTCCATACTCTGCAACTGCCCTGAGGCGTCGGTATACAGCGCACGTGCTTCTAAACTGCCCTTTGCAACAAGTTTGCCGTTTATGGACTTAATCTCTTTACTTGCAACACGCACATCGACTTTTAAAATATCTTCTATCATTTCGCTGCCTGACGATATGCTTAAAACATCGCTTACCTCAAACTCGTTCTCGGCATAGTCTTTAAGCGAGAATGAAACAATCTCCTGCAGTTTGCATGGCAGATCGCTCTCGCTTGTTGCATTGCTGACCGCCTGAAAATCGTCCGAACGGATAATGTTACTTTCAAAATCTACCACACTTTTAATATTGATTTTACGGCTGTTCACAGCAGAAAAGTCCACGCTTATAACGTCCGGCTTAATGCCTGCAAATGCCGCCTCCTGCGCGCCGGACGCTTCTATCTGGTGCGTAAACGGCACACGTGTACTTATAGACTTAACTCTTGGCGGTGCGTCCTTTTCGTCACTTAGGTATACAATCGAATAGTCCACATTACCGCTTAAAATAATGTAGTCCCTTTGGATATGCTTTTCGCATATCATAGGCAGTATCTCTGCCTGCAGCACCGTTTTTACGTCAGGCTGTGTGTCGGGCACGATGATGTCGTTATCCATAGTTGCCTGCGTTCCCGTTGCGTTTAGGGTGCGGTGCGTTTTTATAATTTTCTTTTCCAGTTCCACGGACATGGTAATCCTCCTTTTTATGATAAATTGTATAAATACAGTTTGATACAAAATGTATATGAAAAAAATTCCTGTTTTATAACAAAAAATGTGTACAATCTTGCCGAGTTGGTGTATAATAATGGTAACTATTCTTTTACGGGGTGATACTGATGCTTGAAAAACTTAAAGCATTAAAAACAAAAAACACCGCCTCATTTTTGCTTACTGTAGTGGCGGTGATACTTGCATATAAAATTATTATGAATATTGAAGAGGTTGCCATTGCGCTTAAAGGCGTGCTGTCAACTCTTAAAGGGTTGCTTATGCCGTTTATAGTCGGGGGACTTCTTGCGTACCTTTTAAACCCTGCCGTAAACTTTTTTGAAAAAAAGGTGTTCGGCAAAATCAAAAAACTCAAAAAGGGCAAAACCACTTTAAGCCTGATTGTAGTATATGCCATTGCGGCGGCTGTGCTTGTGCTGATACTTAATATGCTGATACCTCTTTTGGTTAAAAGTGTTGCCGACATTATAAGCCATATGCCCGACTATTTTAACAGGTTGATGGAACTGCGCAACGGCGAGTGGAACCATTCTGTTGTAGGCAAACTGGTTTTCAATGCTATTGCGGCGGCTGAAAAGGAACTCTCGGCATTTTTCAGCAATTACAAGTTTACCTCGTTAAACCCCGCAATTACTGAAATCGTCGGCGGTGTGGTAAGCGCAACCGGCACTATACTCGACCTTATTTTCGGCGTTATAATATCTGTGTATTTTATATTAGAGAAAAATAATCTGCTTTCGGGCGTTAAGCGCATAACACGTGCATTTTTAAAACCAGAAAATTCCGACAAACTCGGCGGCTACGCTATGGAAGCGCACGGAATATTCTCTCGCTTTATTGTTGGTAAGACTATCGACTCGCTCATTATCGGTGTTATCTGCCTTGTCGGATTAAAGATGCTGCGTGTAGAAAACAGTGCACTTTACAGCGTTATTGTGGGCGTTACTAATATGATTCCGTATTTCGGCCCGTTTATCGGCGCTATCCCCGTTGTGTTGCTGGTGCTTTTTGAATCGCCATTGCAGGCAGTGTGGGTAGGACTTTTCATATTTGCTCTGCAGCAGTTCGACGGAATGATATTAGGACCAAAAATCCTTGGCGATTCTATCGATTTAAGCCCGTTCTGGATTATATTTGCAATCTTAATAGGCGGCGGATTATTCGGTGTTGTGGGTATGTTTTTGGGCGCACCTGCGCTGGCGGTTATACTGCTTGCGATTAACAGGTTTTTAGACAGACGCATAAAAGAAAAAGAGGAACAAGAATAATAAAGCGGGACGATGTGGGCATCGTCCCCTACAAAAAAGGCAGAAACAAAAATTGTTTCTGCCTTTTAAATATTTTTTACACATCCATTATAATTGGTATTATCATCGGACTGCGTTTTGTTTCTTCAAACAGGCACTCCGATATTTTGTTTTTAAGGTTATTTTTAATGGTCGCCCAGTCGTAGATTTTATTCTTTTTACAGATTTCCATACAGTTTACTACTACCGAACGCAGATTATCCATCAAGTCGCCCGACTCACGCACATACACAAAGCCTCTTGAGATTATCTCGGGCTGACCTACAAGCGAGTGCGTTTCTTGTGAAATTGACACAACCACGATTATCACGCCGTCTTCTGACAGACGCTTTCTGTCACGCAGAACGATATTTCCTACATCGCCCACGCCAAGACCGTCTACAAGCGTTATGCCCGAAGGCACTGCGCCCGATATTCTTGCGTTATCACGTGTGAGTTCCAGCACTTTGCCGTTTTCCATAATGAAAATGTTCTTTTTATCAATACCCAAATACGTAGCAAGGTTTGCGTGTGTTTTTAAAAAACTGTACTCGCCGTGCACGGGGATAAAATACTTGGGTTTGGTAAGCGCAAGCATAATTTTTAGTTCTTCCTGGCAAGCATGGCCCGAAACGTGCAGTTCTGCACTTCTGTCGTGGATAACGTCTGCGCCTTTTTTCATAAGTTCGTTTACCACGTTGGCAACCAGTTTTTCGTTACCGGGTATCGGGTTTGCCGAAATTATAACCAAATCGCCCGCCACAATCTCTACCTTTTTGTGGTCGGAGTACGCCATACGGTACAGAGCACTCATTGTTTCGCCCTGACTGCCCGTTGTTATAATAACTATCTGGCCCGGGCGGTATTTTTTAACATCGTCTATATCTATCAGGATATTATCGGGGATTGTCATATACCCTAAGTTGATTGCCGTTTCAAGCACGTTCAGCATACTCCTGCCCGAAAGTGCCACCTTGCGGTTTGTTTTATGCGCCGCCGTTATAATCTGCTGCACCCTATGTATGTTGGATGCAAATGTTGCTACGATTATGCGCTGTTTGGTGGATTTGAAAACGTCGTCAAGTTTTATGCCGACCGAGCGTTCCGACATTGTAAATCCGGGGCGCTCTGCATTGGTAGAGTCGCTCATAAGCGCCAGTACGCCTTTTTTGCCCAGTTGACCAAGACGCGTTAAGTCTATCATCTCGCCCGCTATGGGGGTGGAGTCTATTTTAAAGTCGCCCGTATGCACTATAGTACCCACGGGGGTTGTGATGGCAACGGCAACTGCGTCTGCAATAGAGTGGTTAGAGCGTATAAACTCTACCGTAAATCCGCCGACTTTGAAAATATCACCCGGTATTTTGCGTATAAGTTGCGTGGTAGACAACAAGCCGTGTTCCTTTAATTTATTCTGTACCAGTCCGAGCGTAAGGTTTGTGCCGTAGATGGGCACGTTTATCATTTTTAAAAAGAACGGTATAGCGCCGATATGGTCCTCGTGACCGTGCGTAAGCACTATGCCCTTTACCTTGTGATGATTCTTCACCAAATACGTGAAGTCGGGAATTACAAGGTCTATTCCCAACATTTCCTCATCAGGGAAAGCCATTCCGCAGTCAATAAGCAATATTTCATTACCGTATTCTATAACAGTAAGGTTTTTGCCAACCTCGTTTAAGCCGCCCAGAGGAATTATTTTAAGTTTTGATGTTTTTGCCACAATAATCCTCCTTGTAGTTAAGTTTTATTCTCTCTTGCAAGGTAGTTTAATATATACATCTGCTTAAGATATATTCAGGCGAACTCCGGCACAAATGTACTGCACTTACCTTGCTTTATTATTTCCAAAAATATGTAATTGAATACATATAAAAGAGTCATTATTTATAAATGGGCATAAAACCCCCTTGGTTTAAAAACAGATTTTTTAGTTGTTTTCGCGTGCGTAATAGAAGAGGTACTGCTGCGCAATACCGCTGTTCGTGCCAAACTTCTCTTTGGCAAACGCACTTATCTGCTTTAGTGACGCACTCTCGCCGAGGTAGAGTTCACGCACAATTCTCTGCACCCATACGTCCACGGGGAAAGCATCTCCCTTTTGCAGAGAAAAAAGCATTGTGCAGTCTGCCACCTTTGGTCCTACGCCTTTTATTTTCATAAGTTCAGCCTTTGCCTCATCTGTGGGCAAAGCGCTGATTTTTTCTAAGTTAATCTCGCCTGAGGCAACTTTCCTCGCGGCATCTATTATATACGATGCACGATACCCTGCGTTAATGGGTGCAAGGGCATCTTCTGTAAGGCTTGCAAGCGTTTCGCAATCGGGAAAGGTGTAATAATCTTTTTCGCCGAACGAAATCTTTTCGCCGAACAGTTCGCACATCTTTTTAATTATCTTTTTAATTCTCGGTATCTGGTTTTGTGTGGATATCACAAAAGATATCAGGCACTCGAACGGTTCCTGATTTAAAAGCCTTATCCCCCAGCCGAAATCCATTGCACGTTTAAGGTGGGTGTCGTCCGACAAATCTGCCTTAATAGTGCCGTAGTCTGTGTTCAGGTCAAGATACCTGCACCAGAAATTTAAAAAATCATCTTCACTGCAGTTTGAAAGGCAAAGTTTGCCCTCCGCTGCTTTAATATTTATAACCTTACCCTGCGCAATTCCTGTAAAACTGCCGTCCTCCTCCTGCTCCCAACGGAAGCACTGACCGCATAAGAACGTGTGCACGGGGTCAAAATGTTCAAGATTGGAAATTGTAACGGTGGCTGCGGCGCTGTCGTATTCATAACTGTATCCGTAACCCATAAAAATCACCAATATATAGTATATCATACATTTTTGGCGTGCACAAGTGTTTTCACAAAATTTTCTTGAGGCGTTTAAAAGAGAGCGTAAGGTTTAAAAGTTCGCTGCCGTAAAGGACCGCTATATAGCCATATATGCCAGTATGCGGCAACAGTAAATAAATAATCGGCACACGCAGGGCAGAGTCGATTATATTTATTTTAAGCGAGTACACCTGCTGGTTAAGACCTTTTAAAAGTCCGTCTGTAACAGAGTCTATATACATCGGCACAGTAAGCAGCGCAAGTGCGGTTATATAATCCCCTGCCTGAGTGTCACCGTAGAGGGCAAATGCAAGTTTTTTGCCGAATATTATAAGCACCACCGCTATAATTGACGCAAACACGAACGTGTATTTAAGCGATGCGTTTGCCGCACGGCGTACGCTGTTTTTGTTCTCTTTCGCTTTTCTTGCGGATATTTCGGGCACAAGCAGAGATGTAAAAGACTGCAGAAACACATACGGAAAAGTTATAACGGGCATTGCCATAGCCTTAACCGTTCCGTAACGTGAAAGTGCGTTTGTTGTGCCTGATTTTGTAAGCGCAGACGGAATGAGTAAGTTCTCCGCCGCAATAAGCCCAGAACGCAGATACGAACCCGTCGCCACGGGCATAGATATAGCAAGCACCGAGCGAAATCCGTGTTTGCTTTGTATGTATGTGTTGTGCCGCCTTATTGCGATTGCGTACATTGTAATGTCGCACACGCACGCTGTAACGGCAGACAGCGCAAGCCCCACAGCCGATATAAAAACTCCCGTTTGCTGTGTGCCGAGTGTTTTCATCAGAGTAAGCATTATAAACATATACGAAAACTCTTCTGCCATACGGCTTACGGTTATGCACGAAACTTTTTGTATTCCTGTAAAATACCCTCTTATAACGCCCGAAACGGATATAAACGGCAAGGCGAAAGAAAGGATTTTAAGAGGCGCAGATGTGCGTGGTTCGTCAAGCATATGCACAGAGATTTTATCTGCAAAAGCAAACACAAATATGAACGATGCAAACCCGAATACAAGGCTTATGGCAAGGCATTTTTTAACTATTTTTCCTGATGCGCTGCGGCTTGCAGACTCGGAAACCAGCCTTGTTGCCGCCAGCGGTACGCCCGACATTGCCACGGTTAAAGCAAACGAGTAAACCGACATCACCAGATGAAAAAGCCCCATCTGCGCCGCACCGAATTTGCCCGATACGTATACGGAAAAACCCATTGACATGGATTGTATTACAAGCATAGATAATGTAAGCGACATTACCCCTGTCACGAATTCTTTTCTTTTCATTCTTCACGTTCCTTATATTTATAAAGCAAATAAAGTCAGACGTCTTCAAACAAGCAATGATATTTTTACACCTGAGTATATTTATGTGTAAAAATATCATTGGCTTGTCAGTCAGTACAGTTTTATTGCACATTAATCTTAAAATAAGTATATGAACAACTACTGAAATAAAGAATAAGTAATGTAAAACAGCGATGTATAAATCGTGAATTATGTTACAATATGCCGAAGAAACGAATTTTCGCTTGACAAAACGCACATATAACTATATAATAAAATCAGTATTATCATAGGAGTGGTATGGTTAATTGAGAATTATATCAGGCAGAGCAAGAGGAACAAATCTTTTCGCTCCTGAGGGGCTCGACACCCGCCCCACGCTCGACAGAGTGCGTGAGGCGATATTCAGTATGGTATTTACCCGTACAGACGGCGCTCGTGTGCTTGACCTGTTTGCGGGCAGCGGTGCTATGGGGCTGGAGGCTCTCAGCCGTGGCGCAGTGTCGGTGGATTTTGTAGATATCTCTCCCAAGGCCTGTGAGTGCGTGCGTAAGAATTTAGATAAAATCCGTCTTGAAGGCGCAAAGGTTACTAACTCTGATTTCAAATCATTCTTAGCCGTGAGCACAACGGGATATGACCTCATATTTTTAGACCCGCCCTATGAATCGGGATACTATAGCACTGCACTGGATATGATAAAGATGCGTGGCTTGCTTAACGAGGACGGAATTATAGTTGCCGAGTGCGCTGATCCTGACGGATTAGATTGCCGTGGCTTTGAGATTTATCGTCAGCGTAAGTATGGCAAAGCGGCTGTGTACCTGCTTACCCATGCTCAAAACTGAATCTTGACAAAGGAGAAGCCTATG
>JAZSLD010000163.1:0-2399 GCA_045535195.1 Clostridia bacterium
CGATGGGTATGCTTCAAGCGAAGGCGAATACGGACTTTCTGTTGACAAATTCTGGGGAGATACCAGTAAAAAATTCGGCTATCAGGTAAACGGTGCAGAGGAAAGTGTTTCGGGGCCTTCTCACGTTGTGGAAAACGGCGACTATGTTGATGTATGCATATATAAAAATGCGTACCCTGATACTGAAAGTTATTCTAAATTTGATGTAACTGAAACAGAAGCATATTGCGGTGAAAGTTTTGTACTTACTCTTTTTGTAAGTGGTTATGATGCTGACTGGAATATGGTGTTCTCGCCGTGTGAGGGTGCAACCATCACCTTAAACGGAAATGAAACGGAATTTATTACAGATGCAGAGGGTAAAGCATATATAACTGTTGACGATGCCGGAAGTTATGTTATTTCGGCAATAAAGAGCAAAACAGTAAATGCGGAAACTGTACCAGCAATTACTGCACCGGTTTGTGTGGCTGATGTAAAAGAAAATCCTGCATTTCAAATGATACACGGTATTGCAAGAGAGTATGCGCAGTTAAATCTTGCTGATGCAGGCGGTAATCTTTCGTGGATTGTTGCTGATATGGTAATTTACGGACAACTTTTCCCTGACAGCGAAAATGTTTTAAGCGAAGATAAAAAAGAAGAAGCGCTTAAAACGATAGTTTCTTCAGTAAGAACAGCAAGTGCTCCGGGAGATTTGGCTAAGTCAATTCTGGCGTTGCGTGCGTTGGGATATGATGCAAAAAATATATACACGGAAAATTTTGAAAAGGTAGATGCTGTAGAAAAACTTACGGCATTAATTGATAGCAATGATGCCGATGTAACCAATGTATATACACTTCCGTATGTAATTATTGCGCTTTCTCAGGCAGACGGATATGTAACTGACAGCCAGATGGATTTGCTTATAAATTCTGCTATAGAAAACAAAGCCGCATGGCAGGATTTGACATATGGAACAGATGCAATGACTCCTATGATTTTAGCACTTGCTTCGTATTATGATACAAACGAAAGCATAAAAAGTATTTTAGATGAATCTGTTGATATTTTAAAAGGTCAGCAGCGTGAAGACGGTCTGATTGACGGCTTTGAAGGGTATGAGTCTGCATCTACCGCACTTGCAATCTGTGCATTTTCTGCGCTTGGTATTGATTCGGCAGAGGTGTTAAATGGTGAAAACAGCCTTGTTGACGGATTGCTCTCCGATGCAAATGAAAGTATGAATGCATTTTCAAATGCTTTTGCTACCGAACAGGGCTTTCGCGGACTTTTGGCATGGTGCTTGCTTAAAGAAGGAAAAATGATGTACGATTTTTATGATTACGCTATGGACGAAACGAATGTGTCCGGCGCAGAATATGCCCCTGTAATATTTGAGGTCAGCCCAAGCGGTGCATCTGTGGCTGTTGAAGGTAAAGAAGAATTTAAAGAAAACTGTTTCGACCTTGGCGAGGGAATATATACATACACTGTTTCTGCTGCTGGCTATGAATCGCAATGCGGAACTATCGAAATAACTGCTGAAGATGCACAAAATCACACAAAGAAAAATGTTAATGTAACCCTTTCTGAAGTGTACTACAGAGGGGGCGGCGGCATATCGGTTTCAGCTGGCTCGTCCGCAGAAGTAAAAGAAGATAACGAAGATAAGGAAGATAAACAAACGCAAGCCGAAACACCAAAACCGGTTTTTACCAACGATGTTTTTGCAGATGTTTCGCCCGAAGACTGGTATTATTCTGCGGTTAAATATGCATATGAAAATAACTTGTTCAACGGTACTGATAAAGGCTTCGAACCCGACACTGGCATGACAAGAGGAATGCTCGTTACGGTTTTATACCGCCTTGCATCGCCTGAAGAAATTTCAGGTGAAATTGGTTTTGAAGACGTACCGCAAAATGCGTGGTATGCCGACAGCATCAGATGGGCTGCAGAAACTAAAATTGTATCAGGCGTATCGGCAACGGAATTTGTCCCTGATGCTGATATTACACGCGAACAACTTGCACTGATTTTGTACAGATATGCGTCTTTAAACGGATATGATACAAGCGTTGAAGATAACACGTTGTCATACACGGATACTGATGATATATCCGATTACGCATTATCAGCAATGCAATACGCAGTTAATTGTGGAATAATCACCGGTAAAGCAAATAATGTACTTGCGCCAAAAGCAACAGCAACAAGAGCAGAAGTCGCTACAATGCTGATGCGTTTTGCGCAGATGGATAAATGAATATGAAAAGAAATAAGATTATAGTAGTAGTCATAGTTGCGGTCTTGCTTGCTCTTTCATTCTTCTTTGGCGGTGACGTCGGCGAAAATACGGAAACTCAGATTTTAAGCGACACCGTTGAAGTTCAGCAGCCGGAAGCAGATATACT
>JAZSLD010000024.1:0-2456 GCA_045535195.1 Clostridia bacterium
TTATCTCCGCTACGGTCGTTATAACTCATTCCGTTTACAGCAAGTCTACCGTTTTCGCTGGAGGCATTTACAACATAACCGCCCGGACACATACAGAAAGTGTATACACCTCTGCCGTCTTTAGCCTGATACGTAAGTTTATACGATGCCGGCGAAAGAACGTCTTTATATTTTGCGCCGTATTGCGATAAGTTAATCATATCCTGACTGTGCTGAACACGCACTCCTACTGCAAACGGTTTTGCACGCATATCAATGCCGTGCGAATGTATCATAGAAAAAGTATCTCTTGCGCTATGCCCTATAGCAAGTACTAAGGCATCGCATGGAACGGTTTTTTCGCCGTTTATAACTATGGCAGAAAGTATGCCGTTATCTTCAATAATATCTGTCAGACAACTATTATACATAACAGTTCCGCCCATAGACTTTATTGCCTCACGCATATTTTTAATTACTGCAGAAAGTAAGTCTGTACCGATATGCGGTTTTTGTTCATACAAAATACTTTCAGGTGCGCCAAACTTAACAAAAGTTTCAAGTACCTTCCGGCAACGGTTGTCTTTATCTTTAATAAGGGTATTTAATTTACCGTCGGAAAAAGTTCCGGCGCCACCCTCACCAAACTGTACATTTGAGTTTTTGTTGAGTATTCCGTTTTTCCAGAATTCCTCAACAGTTTTCATACGGGAATCAATATCTTCGCCACGTTCGATTATAACGGGCTTATAGCCGTTATCGCACAAAATGTATGCAGCGAACAATCCGGCAGGACCGGCACCTACTATAACGGGCGGATGTTTTAGATTTTCCGTGCCCGTTTTACTGAATTTATACCCAGTATCGGGCGCAGTAAACACATCTGCACTTTTTATTTTTTTCAGAACCGTTGCTTCGTCTTTTACACAAGCATTGACTTCGTACACATAAAAAATTTCGTTTTTATTGCGTGCATCAATAGATTTTTTAAATATAGAAATATGTTCAATATCATTGCGTGAAACTTTTAATTTCTTTGCAACGGCTTTTAAAAGATTATCTTCTGTATCTGACAGAACTTCTATTTTTACCTGTCTTATCCTTAACATTATACGCAACCACCTGCTATATATCCGCTTATAAACGCAAATGCCAGATTATACCCTCCGCATCTGCCGTCAACGTCTAATACTTCACCTGCTAAATATAAACCATCACAAATGTTGGATTCCATTGTATACGGATTAACCTCGCACAAAGGAATTCCGCCTGTGCAAACCTGTGCCCGTTCAAAATTTTCAGTACCCGATATATCAAGATTAAATTCCTCTATCGTCCTGCAAAGAGTACGTTTTTTGTTTTCGGGCAGTCTGCTCCAGATATCGTCTTTGGATATGCCTGCGATTTTTAAAAAGACAAACATAAGTTTGTAATTGAAAATGCTTTCAAGCGCTTCTTCTAAAGTATAGTCCGAAAGCATTTCGCATCGTTTTGAAAACCAATCATAAAAACCATTTTCAAGATGCGGCATAAAGTTTATCTTTACCGTTACTTTTTCTCTGCGTTCAATGCATTTTGCAGCAGAGCCGCTTATATTGAATGTGCATATTCCGCTGATGCCCGTGGAAGTAAGTTGTATTTCGCCGGTATCCTCTTTAACAAACTTACCATTTGAAAAAAGGCGCACCTTGGCATCACAGCGTATTTTCTCCCACTCTTTTAAAAATTTTCCCGACGACACAAGTCCCGTTAATGCTGGTAAAACAGAGTTAATGCTATGCCCTGCTTTTTTTGCAAGCACGTAGCCGCTTCCGTCGCTGCCGGTTTTGGGGGCAGCCTTTGAGCCTGCGGCAATTATTACTTTATCACATTTAACAGTTTTGCCGTTATCAGACGTCAATACAAATCCGTCGTTTTGTTTTTTTATATCAGTCACTTTAAAATTTGTTTTAAATTCAATACTGCTATTATCTATTTTCTTTTGAAATATTTCCCGTATGCTTGCCGCCTGATTGGAATACGGATAATAATACCCGTTTTTAATTTTAGGGTATATACCGAGTTTTTCAAGATAACCCAGACAGGTTTGAACATTGTCTTTGGAAAGGATTGCTTCAAGATGCTCAGTATTATCTGTTTCATACATATGAGCACAAACATCGCTGTTCCAATAGTTGCAACGTCCGTTACCCGTAAGCAATATCTTTTTTCCGCATTTATCGTTACCGTCAAGCAAAATAACACGGTGTTTTTTACACGCCCTAAGCGCCGCTACAATACCTGCCGCACCTGCGCCGACTACTGCAACTGTGCTCATAATATTCCTCCTTATCAAACAAAATTCCACAATAATTATACCAGTTTTTAAACCGATAATCAATATCCCGTGTTTACATTTTTTGCGTTTTATGGTACACTTTAAGCAGATGCGTTAGTATCCGAACTCGCCTAAATCAAGTAAAATCGCTGTTTTTCTT
>JAZSLD010000099.1:0-2381 GCA_045535195.1 Clostridia bacterium
AAGAAGTGCTTTATCTACACTCCAATAGAAGCAATGCTCACCAATTAAATCTACAACGCCGGAACGCTGCATCATCTCTTTAACAGCAGGCTGAACACCGCAGAACGAAAGTTTAACACCAGTTGCAAGCAGATTTTCACAGATTTCGTGTAAATTCTGTGCGCCTGATGTATCTATGGCAGATACTCCACGCAGAGAGAATATAATTTCATCATAGCCATTCATCTGCTCTACTGCATCGTTCAATTTTGCGCAGTTGCCAAAAAACACACTACCGGTAATATACATAACAACAGAGTTTTTATGCGTACCCTCAACGTCAGCATTGCTACTGCGAAGTTTTTCGTTTTCAACCTTAGATACGTTTATCTCAATTTTAGAGGATTTTACAACAAAGTGCATAAAAGAAAACGCTACACCAACGATAATTGCAACTGTAAGGTCAAATACAACCGTACATATCATTGTTATTAAAAACTGTGACATTGCGCTTTTAAAGCGTTTAGAGAATATGTATTTTATAGTTTCCCACTCGTTCATACGCCATGCGGTAACCATTAAAACTCCTGCGAGTGCCGCAAGCGGAAGTTTTGCCATAAGTGAGCCTAAAAGAAACATTGACAAAAGCAGACCAACTGCATGAATAATACCTGTAAGTCTAGTAACACCGCCTGATTTAATTGCTACGCTTGTACGTGCAATCGCCGCAGTTGCAGGAACACCGCCAAAGAACGGTATTATAATATTACCAATACCTTGAGCAATAAGTTCCTGATCGGCATTGAACGGCTCTTTTTTCATACGTGCAGCGGCAGATCCACAAAGCAGACTCTCTATCATAGCAAGCATTGCAATGGTAAACGCCGGTGCAATAAGTTCTTTTGCCATACCGAAATTTACGTCGGCAAGAGTTAATCTTGTTTCGGGAAGGAGTGTGCGCGGTATCTCCCCTACTACTGCAATGTCAAATTTTAATACATTGCTTACGACTGCCGCAATTATTATCGCCACCAATGACGAAGGTACAACATTATTCCATTTTTTTGGATAAAACACCATAATAAGTATAACAAGCAGACCAATTATAACAGCAAACCAGTTAGGCGAAAAGCCTAATGTACCATATGAGAATATTTTTGCAAGTGCTGATTCGCCAACAGATGTAGCACCAAAGAAATTATCTATCTGTCCAAGTGCAATGATAATGGCAATGCCGGTAGTAAAACCGGTCACAACAGGCATAGGGATAAAACTTACAAGATTTCCAAGTTTAAATACG
The DNA here is from genome assembly GCA_045535195.1 of Clostridia bacterium. Taxonomy (GTDB): domain Bacteria; phylum Bacillota; class Clostridia; order UMGS1810; family UMGS1810; genus SIG455. Next base: position 1,280 of record JAZSLD010000099.1, read on the forward strand.
CCAAATAAAAGCAGCAAAGCACCCGCTATGAGGCAGGCAACAAAAACGCCCTGCATACCAAACTTGGCAACTACAGTAATAAGTACAGCAGTCATTGCTCCTGTTGGTCCTGATATCTGGAAAGACGCACCCGAAAAAGCGCTGATTATAAGCCCTGCAATAATAGCGGTGATAAGCCCCGCAGCCGCATCGGCACCGGAACTCACGCCAAACGCAAGTGCTAAAGGCAGTGCTACTGCTGTTACAGTAAGACCAGCCATAAGGTCTTTAGAAAAACTTTTTCCGTTATATCCGGAAAACTCTCTTTTTAAATCGTTAATAAAATTTTTAATCAATGTAGTCAGTCCTTTTTAGTTTGATTAATATCCTAACTCCTCGGGGAGTAAAAAAACTTTAATTCTGCCAGCAAAACGCTGGAACGAATGTACGGTATATGCTGAGCAAATTCTGTCGTCACTATGGCAATTAGTACAATGCCCGCTTGCTCTGCAGCCGGTAAGTTTATCAAGACGAACACAGTTTGCAGGCGCCGCAATTGCTTTTACTCTTTCTACTGCCTCGGCAATATCTTTAACAACTTTGTTATACCCTGCAACAACAATAACATTTTTAGGACCGAACGAAAGCGCCGATACACGGTTAGCGTTCCCGTCAACATTGTACAGTTCTCCGTTCAATGTAATAGCGTTACTGCTGGTTATATACCAATCGCCGTAAAATGCTTTACGAAGAACGTCAATTTCTTTTCCGTCGGCATCGCATCTTCCTCTGTAATAATAATCATACCCGTCACGATTGAGCATATCGATAACGCCTGCCTCTTTAAGTGTTGCAGAGCCCCCCGTAAAAACGGTGTCGTTTTTTCCAATTAAATTGGCAATTTGGTTAAGCAGTTCATCTTTACTTTCAACCACGTATGCATCCATACGATTTTTTCTGAGTGCATTCGCGGTGGAGTTTAGTCTTAAAAGAATACTTTCTTTCAAATTATTATCCATTAGATACCCCTACAAAAAAAATTCAATACCATTATTTTATATTATTTTGACGATAAAATCAACAGTTATTTTTCTAAACAGACAGGCACATCACAAAAACAAAC
>JAZSLD010000232.1:0-2244 GCA_045535195.1 Clostridia bacterium
CCGTTTTCCAAATCCATATATCCGCCCATACCTGCGCCTGAAACAGCCTGGTATGTAGAATATACAACTCTCTTGATTTTATACTTATCGTGCAACGCTTTAAGCGGAACCATAGCCTGAATTGTAGAGCAGTTGGGGTTAGCGATGATGCCTTTGTTCCATGCGATATCCTCAGGGTTAACCTCAGGAACTACAAGCGGAACTTCGGGGTCCATTCTCCAAGCGCTTGTGTTATCTATAACAACAACGCCCTTTGATGCTGCGATAGGTGCAAACTTCTCACTTGTAGAGCCGCCTGCTGAAAACAGAGCGATGTCGATATCTTTATCAAATGAATTTTCGGTAAGTTCTTCAATAACATATTCCTTACCCATAAATGTAACTTTTGAGCCTGCGCTGCGTGCTGACGCCATAAGATAATAATTTTCTACGGGCAGGTTTACCTCTTCCAGAACTTTAAGGAAGGTTCTTCCAACCATGCCTGTTGCGCCCACAACAGCAATATTATATTTTTTCATAAAATATCAATCCTTTCATACTTTCCTATTGTATATCATACCACTCCGTCCCCCATAAGTCAATAGCAGTTATATTAAAATCAAGTTAAAAAAACACCGTTTTCATTGACAACTTGCATAGTTTTCTTTAATGTGATATTATAGGTATAATATGAAATGAGGGATTATTTTGCGTAAAATTATATCGTTTTTTCTAATATGTACTCTTTTACTTTGCTGCCATACAACAATATATGCCAAAGAGGCGGCTGTTGACACTATTAAAATAGGCCTTTTCTACGGATCTACCGCAAAAAAAAGTGTAAACATAAGTTCGGAAAGCGGTTTTTATATGGGTTATGAAGTTGACGGCGAATTTGTTCAGGAAGCAGAACTTACAGAAACTTCTGTAACCGTAACGGCTGGCGAAGGCACAACAGTTGCCATAGGCGCATACATATATGAGGCTGACCAATTTCCCACTCTGTACCCGATTGGGGGCAACGTAACCGTAGACGGCACAGAGTACAGAGGCGGCGTGCAGTTTAAACGCATAAACGGCGGTGCGCTTACGGTTATAAACGTAGTAGATATAGAACAGTACCTCTACAGCGTTATCGGCAAAGAGATGAGCCCCAGTTGGAATATAGAAGCGCTCAAGGCTCAGGCGGTATGCGCAAGGGGATTTGCCCTAAGTAACTATAATAAATTTGAAAAATACGGTTTTAATCTTGATACAACCACAACAAGCCAGGTATACAAAGGCGTTTCAACCGAAACAGAAAGTACCCGTCAGGCAGCAGACCAGACAAAAGGTCAGGTTTTAAAACACGACGGAAAAATAATCCAGTCAATCTACTGTGCATCTATGGGCGGTGCAAGCGCAAATGCAGAAAATGTGTGGGGCGGCTCGTACCCGTATCTGGTAAGCGTTACCGACCCTTACGAAAACCCCGACGAAGCCACGCGCTACAGTTGGAGCATAACATTAACTGCCAATGATATTAAAAACTGCCTTGCATCTTCAGGTGTGAACATCGGCGATATAACATCTGTAGAGATTGTAAATCAGGACAGCGCAGGGTATGTAACAGAACTGCTGTTCACGGGTACTGAAGGCACTCACACCGTTAAACGCAGCGATTGCCGCACGATATTCGGCGGAAAACTCCACAGCCAGCGCTATACTATAGCAGGCAGCGAAGAAACATACCCGAGCATAACCATAATATCTGCAGACGGCATATTTACAAAGCCGTCTAACGAAATACACGTGCAAGGCTCAGGAAAGATGAGTGTGCTGAGCGTACTTTCTGCCACTTTATCAAAAATATTTGCACCGCAGTCAGGCGGAACAGTTGCCGCAGGCGAGTACACATTTAACGGTAACGGCTGGGGACACGGCGTAGGTATGAGCCAATGGGGAGCAAAGGCAATGGCAGACAAAGGCTTTACTTATGAAGATATACTCACATTCTATTACACAGGAACTTACCTTGAAAACGCATATTAATTAGGAGAGATACGATTGAAAACATCTGATTTTTACTACGACTTACCACCCGAACTTATAGCACAAACACCGCTTGCTGACAGAAGTTCGTCACGGCTTTTGGTGCTTGGCAAGGAAACGGGCAAGATTGAGCATAAGCATTTTTATGATATTGAAAATATGCTTTGCAAAGGCGACTGCCTTGTGCTTAACGATACCAGAGTTCTGCCAGCAAGACTGTACGGCACAAAAGAG
>JAZSLD010000021.1:0-2733 GCA_045535195.1 Clostridia bacterium
TTGGTCAAAAAATAAGGCCATACAAATCGGTTCACCATTGCGGCCCCTACCGTCTTTTGCATCCTTCCCATGCTGCCCGGCACCTGCGTACTTTTTGCCGCAACGCCAAAACACAAAGCAAATATTACAATCAAAGCCAAAACTGTTTTTTTCATAACCGTATCTCCTTTATTTGCAGATTGTTTGTATTATACCACCCTTTTAACGATAATATTTTTCCATAAGTGCTCCGTTTTTTATAAGGTGTGCTTTTCTATCCAGTCTTTATACCAGTAAGCCGAATCTTTAGGAGTCCTCTGTTGTGTTGCATAATCTACATACACAATGCCGAATCGATCTGTATAACCCTTTGCCCACTCGAAATTATCCATAAATGACCACAGGAAATATCCTGCTATATCCGCGCCGTCATCTGCTGCTTTTTCAAGTTCAAGAAGATAGCGGTTTAAAAAGTCAATACGGTTAGGGTCGTGAATCTTTCCGTCAAGAGATACAACATCATGAGCAGACATTCCGTTTTCAGTAATGAATATGGGAAGTTTGTATCTTTCATACAAAAATCTTGGTCCCCAATGCAGACATTCAGGTGTAATAGGCCATTGAATAGCCGTTTTTGGTGAGCCTGCTTCTCTATCTATAAACTCCGCTTTTCCGTCCGAACCCATTCTTACCTGGTTTCCGGTATAGATGTTCTGAGCATAAAAATCAAGAGGTTGATTAATAAGTTTCATATCCTCATCGGTAATTTCAGGAAGGTAATCTTTATACATTTCAAGACCGTCCTCAGGATAACGGCCAAGAATAACAGGGTCACTCCACCAAGACAAGTTCCACATAACCGCTTCACCAAGAGGTGTGCATTCAAAGTATTTTTCACGTGCTGCTTTAATATCTTCGGGGCAGTTTGTTTCGGGATAAAATGCTCCGTAAGTGGGGGCATAGCCAACCTTAATAGGCTGTTTTGCATTTTCACGCAGTGCTATTACTGCCGCACCATGTGCCTTTAAAACATTGTGACACATCTGGAAAATATCTTTATACGACGCTTTAAGCCCGGGAGCATGTACACCAAGCAAGTATCCGCTTCCAATAAAACACTGGGGTTCATTAAATGTAACAAAATACTTAACACGGTCGGAATAAAGTTCGCTTATTTTTGCAGCATAGTCCGCAAACCACTTAACACTGTCATTGTTCATCCAGCCGCCTTTTTTATGTAATTCGTACGGAAAGTCCCAATGAAAAAGAGTAACATACGGCTCTATTCCGTTTGCCAAAAGTTCATCGATAAGGTCCGAATAAAACTTTACGCCTTTTTCATTTATCTTGCCTGTGCCCTCCGGAAAAATTCGTGACCAACTGATAGAAAAACGATATGCTTTAATCCCCAACTCACGCATAAGAGCAACGTCCTCTTTGTATCTATGATAATGGTCACAAGCAATATCACCAGTATGACCGCATTCGATATTTCCCGGCTGGTGGCAAAATACGTCCCATACGCTTAACCCTCTGCCATCTTCATTACATGCACCTTCAATCTGATAGGCAGCAGTTGCCACTCCCCATACAAAATCTTTTTTAAATCCCATTTCAAATCCTCCTTTGTGTTCATTCCAGAATTAAATAAAGTTGTAATTGCAATGCTAAAACAAGATACTATTTACCTTTAATAATCATACTGCAAAAACAGCACACATCAATTATATCACCGTTTTTTTATTTTATCAACTTTTAGATGCATAATTTTGTAAATGCAGTAAATTATAACTTTACAAAACAAAAAAGGAAGAAAACAATGAAAAAATTTATAGTGAAACCAAAAATTGTTTTTGACAACAATGCCGTTGTGTACCTTCGCACTATGGCAGAAAGCAGGTTTTTTGTCATCACCGACCCGTTTATGGTTTCCTCGGGTATGGTAAAAAAGGTAACTGACGAAATTGACGGCAAGGACTACAAGATTTTTGTCAGCGTAGTACCCGACCCTCCTTTAGAGGTTGTAGCAAAGGGCATTAAAGATATGGCTGATTATAATCCTCAATGTGTAATTGCCTTAGGCGGCGGCTCTGCAATTGATACGGCAAAGGCGGTTATATATTACAGTCAGATGAAGGGAATAAAGTTTGTGGCAATCCCCACCACCAGCGGTACGGGGTCGGAGGTAACCTCTTTTTCTGTAATAACAGACAGGGAAAAGGGCATAAAATACCCTCTTGTTTCTGACGATATGCTGCCTGACGTTGCCATCCTTGACACAGTTTTTGTCAAATCAGTACCGCCAAAGATTGTGGCAGACACAGGGTTTGACGTTCTTACCCACGCCATTGAAGCCTATGTTTCGGCTTCTGCCACAGACTTTTCGGACGCATTTGCCGAAAAGGCGATTACCTTTGTTAACAAATACCTTGTAAGGTCTTACAAAAACCCCCAAGACACAGAAGCAAAGGACAAGATGCACAAGGCGTCCCTTATGGCAGGTCTTGCCTTTAACAGTGCATCCTTGGGGCTTAATCACGCAATAGCACACAATGTGGGCGGCAGGCTTAAAATACCTCACGGCAAGATTAATGCAATGCTTTTACCGCATATTATCGAGTTTAACAGCGGTATATACGGCTACTCAAGTACAGAATACAACCCGTGTGCAGAAAAATATGCCGAAGTCGCAAGGCTTATGGGCATAACTGCCACAAACACAAAAATGGCTGTCCGCAGTCTTGTAAAGCACAT
>JAZSLD010000133.1:0-5387 GCA_045535195.1 Clostridia bacterium
AGCAACCCAATGTCTCAACAAGTGCCTCCTGAATAATACCGTCTTTAACATTTAATGTGAGTTTACATGCACCCTGCTGAGGAGCACACCAGCCCACACCGTGTGTAAGACCTGAAATATCGCTGATTTCTTTGGATTTAACCCATTTACCCTCCTGTGGAATAGGAGCAGGACCATGGTTTGCGCCTTTTTTCAATGCGCACATATTCTGAACTTCTGCACTGTAAATCATTTATGTATCTCCTTTCATAAATTTAAAAGTTTACATTGTTAATATTTTACCATACTTTGTCGAATTTAACAAGTACAAATTTTAGTTTGCTTTTACAATTTATTTGTGTACTATTACTCTGCGTCGGGGGCTTCCCAGTTGTGGTATACTTCCTGAACGTCGTCGTTATCTTCCAAAGCATCGATAAGTTTTTCCATCATTAAAAGATCGTGCTCGTCTGTTAATGTTACGGTTGTCTGCGGAATCATATCAACCTCGGCAGATGCAAAAGCATAACCTTTAGCCTCCAGCGCATCACGAACATCGCCCATGCTGTCGGGCTCGGTAGAAATTTCAAAATAGTCGTCCTCAACACCGAAATCCTCTGCACCGCAGTCGAGCGCATCCATCATAACTGTTTCTTCGTCAAGGTCGTCTTTATTTATAATGATAATTCCTTTTCTGTCGAACATCCAGCCAACAGAGCCTGTCTGACCGAGATTTCCGCCGAACTTATCAAAATAGTGGCGCAGGTCACCTGCAGTTCTGTTTCTGTTATCTGTAAGTGCTTTTACAATAACTGCAACACCGTTGGGTCCGTAACCCTCGTACTGAATATCTTCAAAGTTAGCCAGATCCTGCTCGCCTGCCGCCTTTTTAATGCAACGCTGGATATTATCGTTAGGCATATTGTTAGCCTTTGCCTTTGCAATAACGTCTTTAAGACGTCTGTTAACCTCAGGGTCTGCACCGCCGGCTTTAGCGGCAACGGCTATCTCACGCCCTATCTTTGTATAGATTTTGGCTTTCTGAGCATCAGACTTTTCTTTTTTGTGTTTAATGTTAGACCATTTGGAATGTCCTGACATATTAACTTACCTCCGTATATATTAAAGTTTTACGTTTATCAATGTTATTATTTTGACAACACCAATATATATTAAACTACAAAATACTTAAATTGTCAATCCCTCGTGTTCGAGGTTTGTCGATATATAATGAAGAAATTTTTTAAAAAGGGTATTTACAAATCAATTTTTTTGTAGTACTGTATTTACTGTGAGTTTTTTTAAAGAAGGTGCGATTATTGGAAAAAGTGTGCCGACTGTGGCTTATAGCAATTGCAAAACTGCGCAGGTCTGCTATATCTAAACTGCTTGATTTATACGGTTCTGCCGAGGCTGTATACAATATGGCCGAAAGTGAAATTAAATCACTAAAGTTTTTAAACGACGAAGAAAAAGACGCACTTTGCAAAAAAGAACTTGAACTTGCAAACAAGTATCTGGAATATATATCAAAAAACGATACAAAGTTTATAACTCCGATTGACGAAGAATTTCCGTTTGCGTTGTTTCATATTGAAGACCCTCCGCACGGATTGTTTTGCAGAGGAAAATTCATTGATATGAACGAAAATGTTTTAATCGCTGTTGTAGGTGCACGCAAATGCACTCAATACGGTCACGAATGCGCAAGGATAATATCGCGTGATGCCGCAAAGGAAGGCGCTGTAATTGTAAGTGGTATGGCAACCGGTATTGACTCCGCCGCACACGAAGGTGCACTTGAGGCAGGTATGCCTACAATAGCAGTGCTCGGCTGCGGTGTAAATATTGTATATCCCCCATCTAACCATAATCTTATGAGGCGCATTATGGAAACGGGAATGGTTATAAGCGAATATCCAGTTAATGCCTCGGCATCAAAGTTTACATTCCCCGACAGAAACAGAATTATATCCGGTATTTCAAGCGGAGTTGCCGTTATTGAAGCAGGCTCACGAAGCGGCTCGCTTATAACTGCACGATGTGCCGCAGAGCAAGGCAAAGATATATATGCCGTTCCCGGGCATATAAACAGTCCGTCATCAAAAGGAACAAACGAACTTATTAAAGACGGCGCACACCTTATAACGTGTGCAGAGGACATCACATTTAACTACTCTGCAAGACTTGAGTATGTAAAATCTAAATTTTACAATAAAAAACCTGCCGCAGATGAATATTTAACAAATCCCGCAGATAATAATGATATTGAATCGGCTATAGCAAACATACTTACTGCCGAACCGATGACAATAGACGAAATTTCTGCTGTTACGGGTATGGATATACCCCAAATTAATACGGCACTTCTTATGATGGAACTGTCGGGAACTGTAATGACGCATCCGTCAGGAAAATACAGCAAACCAATTGAGTGATTGATAATCTTAAGAGAGAAGGTTTTTTAATAAATGGCAAAGAAAATGGTAATTGTGGAGTCACCGTCAAAGGCGACTACTATAAAAAAATACTTAGGCAAAGGCTATGATGTAGTGGCAAGCGTAGGGCATGTGGTTGACCTTCCCAAAAGCCGCTTAGGTATTGATACCGAAAACAATTTTGAACCAAAATACATTATCATACGCGGCAAGGGCGAGTTGGTTAAAAATCTTAAAAAGACCGCCAAAGCGTGCGATAAAGTGTATCTGGCAACTGACCCTGACCGCGAAGGTGAGGCAATATCGTGGCATCTTGCAAATCTTTTGGAAATACCCGAAGATGAAAAATGCCGCATTACATTTAACGAAATTACAAAACCTGCAGTTAAAGCCGCAATAACTCAGCCAAGAGAAATAGACAAAGACTTGGTTGACGCTCAGCAGGCAAGACGTGTACTTGACAGAATTGTGGGTTACAAAATAAGTCCGCTGCTTTGGAAAAAGGTTAAAACAGGTCTTTCTGCAGGCCGTGTTCAGTCTGTTGCCATAAGACTTATTTGCGACAGAGAAAACGAAATCTCTGCGTTTATCCCCGAAGAATACTGGACAGTTGATGCTAACCTTTTGCAGAATAAAAAGAAATTTACCGCTAAATATTACGGCAAAGGCGGCAAAAAGTTTGTTCCTTCCACAAAGCAGGAAGCAGACGCTATCATCAGCGATTTAGAGGGCGCTGCGTTTACTGTTAAAGATGTTAAAAAAGGCAAAAGAGAAAAATCTCCTGCCCCCCCATTTACAACAAGTACACTCCAGCAGGAAGCCGGCAGAAAATTAGGATTTACCACACAAAAAACCATGAGCGTTGCTCAGCAACTTTACGAGGGTGTTAAAATAGGCAGCGAAGGTGTTGTCGGTTTAATCACATATATGAGAACCGACTCACTGCGTATATCAGAAGACGCTCAGGCGCTTGCACGTAATATTTTAAAAGACACTTACGGCGCAGAATATATAACAAAAACGCCTAGAAAATACAAAACAAAGAAAAATGCTCAGGATGCGCACGAGGCAATCCGTCCAACTATGGCAGAACTTACTCCTGCAAAAGCAAAAGACGACCTCACCGGCGACCAGTATAAATTATATAAACTTATATGGGAACGCTTTATGGCAAGCCAGATGAGCGACGCTGTATACGACACCGTGTCTGCCTCAATAAACGCCGGCGAGCATACTTTTAAAGCAAACGGCTCTACACTTAAATTTGCAGGTTTTACTATTCTGTATGTTGAAGGCACCGACGGCGAAAAAGAAAAAGAAGCATCATTGCCGGAACTTAACGTCGGCGATATGCCTGTGCTTAAAGAACTTCTTCCTGAACAGCACTTCACTCAGCCGCCCTCACGTTTTACAGAGGCTTCTTTAGTTAAAACCTTAGAAGAAAAAGGAATCGGCAGACCAAGTACCTACTCCCCTACCATTGCAACTATCATTGCACGAGGATACTGCGTAAGAGACAAAAAACTGCTTGTTCCAACAGAACTCGGTATGATTGTTACTGAGTTGATGAAAGAACATTTTGTTGACATTGTTGACGAGAAATTCACCGCCAATATGGAAGAACAACTCGACGAAATTGAAATCGGCAGTGTTCAATGGCACAAGGTAATAGCCGACTTTTATCCAAAATTCTCTGAGGACCTTAAAAAGGCTGAAGAAAAAATCGGCGAAATAGAATTAAAAGACGAAGTGTCTGACGTTGTGTGCGAAAAATGCGGAAGATTAATGGTATACAAACACGGCAGATTCGGCAAATTTCTCGCTTGCCCCGGGTATCCTCAATGCAGAAACGCAAAGGCAATTGTCAAAGAAACCGGCGTTGAGTGTCCCAACTGCGGCGGAAAAGTTATTGAGAAAAAAAGCAAACGCGGAAAAGTATTTTTCGGTTGCGATAACTACCCCAAATGCGATTTTACCTCGTGGGATAAACCGCTTAACGAAAAATGCGATAAATGCGGCGGTATGATGTACCAGAAAATAGGTCGCTTTACAAAAAAATATTGTCCGCAATGTGATATTAAAGAAACAAAAAAGGAAAAATAATATGAATGTAAAAGTTATCGGTGCAGGTCTTGCAGGTTGCGAGGCTGCTTGGCAACTTGCAAACGCAGGAATTAAAGTAACACTGTATGAACAAAAACCTATATCATATTCGCCTGCACATACTATGCCTACCATGGCAGAACTTGTATGCTCCAATTCTCTGCGTGCAGCAGGCTTGGAAAATGCCGTAGGTCTTTTAAAAGAAGAAATGCGTCTTTTGGGCTCGCTTATAATGGAATGTGCCGACGCAACCAAAGTTCCCGCCGGCGGTGCGCTTGCTGTTGACAGAGAACTATTTTCTAAAATGGTAAGCGAAAAAATCGCTTCGCACGAAAATATTGAAGTCATAAATGAAAGAATTGACAAAATTCCCGATGACGGCTATGTTATAATGGCTACCGGTCCTCTTACAGACGGAAAACTCTACGATAATATCCGTGAATTCTTTGGCGGTGAATATCTGCATTTTTTTGATGCCGCTGCTCCTATTGTAGAACGTGAAAGCATTGATATGACTAAAGCATATTTTGCCGCACGTTACGGCAAAGGCGGTGCAGACTATATTAACTGCCCCATGACAAAAGAGGAATACACCAACTTCTACAACAACCTGATAACCGCCGAAACAGCACCCGTGCACGGCGCTGACGAAGGCAGTGTGTTTGAAGGCTGTATGCCTGTAGAAACCATGGCTAAACGCGGTGAGGATACGTTGCTTTTCGGTCCGCTTAAACCCGTAGGATTACAGCATGGGCACATGGTCAGTGATGTCGTCGCGGCAGATGATGGTACCGCAGGCATGTACGCCCGTGCCTCGCACGTTGCCTTCGAGCATCTTGGCATACTTGATGGTATCGCGCAGTATGG
>JAZSLD010000184.1:0-5534 GCA_045535195.1 Clostridia bacterium
CCATACTCTGATTGCCATGGTGACATGAAACAATCATTTAGATATAAAAAAACGGAGAGGCAGAGATTCGAACTCTGGGTGCTTTCGCATCACTAGTTTTCAAGACTAGCTCCTTAAACCACTCGGACACCTCTCCAAAAGACTACGTTAGATATAATAGCACATTTTTACTTTCGTGTCAACACTTTTTAACCGATTTTTTTAACTTTTTTTAAAATAATTTTTTAACGTGTAATATTCATCCTCTCCCAACATATACATATATAAATCAGACTTGTACAGTTGAAGGAGGAAATTCACTATGAGTGATTACAATGTGTACAAAGATATTGCCACAAGGACAGACGGCAATATCTATATTGGCGTTATCGGGCCAGTAAGAACGGGAAAATCTACATTTATTAAAAAGTTTATGGATTCTCTTGTTATTCCGCATATAGACAACGCCTTTAAACGAGAGCGTGCCAAAGACGAACTTCCGCAAAGTGCCGCCGGCAGAACTATTATGACCACTGAACCCAAATTTATTCCAAATGAGGCTGTAGAAATAGAACTTTCGGATAATGCCAAATTTAAAGTGAGAATGATAGATTGTGTCGGTTACATAGTGAACTCTGCAATGGGACATATTGAAAACGACGCACCAAGAATGGTTAAAACGCCATGGTTTGAAAACGAAATCCCATTTGCTCAAGCGGCTGAAATCGGCACAAAAAAAGTTATTACAGACCACTCTACAATCGGGATTGTAGTAACCACAGATGGTAGTATATCAGATATTGACCGTAGCGAATATATCGATGCCGAAAACAGAGTTATTACAGAACTAAAAGAAATCGGCAAACCATTTGTTGTGTTGGTAAATTCAACAAATCCAGAAAGTAATTCCGCCATTGCTGTAAAGGAGGAAATCGAAAAACGTCATGATGTAAGTGTTATGGCAGTTAACTGCCAGGAACTCGCACCTGATGACATTAACTGTATTATTGAGAGCGTGCTGTTTGAATTCCCATTAAAAGAAATCGCAATCAATATTCCCGAATGGATTAATGTCTTGTCAGCAGAACATCACTTGAAAAAATCAATTTTTGATTGTGTTCTTTCATCAATTGGCAGCATAAGCAAAATCAGCGAAACTCACAAAGTGATGGAAAAACTCAAAGCCAACGATAATATATCCGACATTGATATATCGGGTATAAATCCGGGTGACGGCACAGTAACGCTTAATATCGCAACAGATGACGATTTGTTTTATAAAATCCTCGGTGAAACTTCTGGATTTAAAATAAGCGGAAAAGATACACTTATTTCATTAATGCAGGAATTGGCAGACACAAAAAATAAATATGATAAGATTTCTTATGCTCTTAAAGAAGTTCAAGAAACGGGCTACGGAATAGTGTCACCTTCGATAGACGAATTATCGTTAGAAGAACCTGAAATCGTAAAACAAGGCAATCGGTTTGGTGTTCGTTTACGCGCATCTGCCCCAAGTATACATATGATACGTGCAGATATCGAAACCGAAGTATCCCCTATTGTCGGCACAGAAAAGCAAAGCGAAGAATTGGTGCATTATTTGCTTAAAGAGTTTGAAATAGACCCAAAATCCATCTGGCAGACAAATATATTCGGTAAATCACTTCACGAACTTGTAAACGAAGGGTTGCACAACAAACTCTACCGTATGCCTGAAGATGCTCAGTACAAACTGCAGGAAACTCTGCAAAAAATCATCAATGAAGGCAGCGGCGGTCTTATTTGTATTATTTTATAATTTAAAGGTGTGGCATATACCACACCTTTTTTAATTGCCTTTTTCTATGCTTATTTCATAAAATTTGTCAAGTAAATCGTCTACTACCACATTTTGTTTATCCTCGCCTGCAATATCCAGCACACAATTACCCTCGTGCATCATAACAAGACGGTTGCCGTATTCAACAGCAAATCTTAAATTATGAGTAACCATTAACGTGGTTATCCCCTTTTCTTTTACAAGTTTATCTGTAAGATGCATAACAGTATCGGATGATTTCGGGTCAAGTGCAGCAGTATGTTCATCAAGTATAAGCAAATCTATATCACACATATTGGCTATAACAAGAGCTAATGCCTGCCTTTGTCCTCCGCTTAGTGCACCCACTTTTGTTGTCATACGGTTTTCAAGCCCCAAATCGCACTTTTCAAGCAATGTTTTGTAATAATCTATCCGTTTCTTACTCAAACACTTTGAAAGGCCGTAAAACCTGTTTTTGTTATCGGCAAGTGCCATATTCTCTGCAATGGTTAAATTGCCACAAGTACCTGCTTTGGGTTCCTGATACACCCTGCCTATAAATTTTGCACGTTTATACTCAGAAAGTTTATTTATATTCTTATCATTAAAAATGATATTTCCGAAATCAGGAATAATTGTACCGCACACAAGATTTAGCAATGTGCTTTTTCCGCTTCCGTTAGAGCCTACTACCGAAACGAATTCGCCTTTTTTGACCTGAAAATTAAAGTTATCAAAAACAGTACTTTCGTCAATTGTGCCGATATTGAATTTTTTTGTAATGTTTTCAAGCCTTAGCATGCGCACCACCCTTTTTAAACGATATTCTGCTGGCAACTATGGCAACAGTAAATATTACAGCCATAAGAAGTTTTAAATAATTAGTAGGCAAACCTAATTCAAGAGCAATAGACAAACACGCTTTGTAAGCAATGCTGCCCAGAATAACCATAGTGGTTGTTTTCATAAAAGAAAATTTTTTAAATATGCTCAGACCAATTATTACAGATGCCAAGCCAAGCACCACCATTCCCACGCCCATTTGCGGGTCGGCAGAACCTTTTGACTGTGCTATAACAGAGCCTGAAAGGGCTGCAAGTCCGTTTCCAAGCGCAAGACCTATAATTTTAATTTTACCCGCATCTACTGCAAGCATAGTTACAAAGCGCGAATTATCACCCGTAGCACGAAGCAGGATTCCCGACTTTGTTTTAAGGTATAAATCCATAATTATTTTAACTATCAGCACAATAGCAAACGACATAATGAGTATTCTTAATGAATATCCGCCTATTTTTTCGAGGATTAGTGTTGCCGGTGCTGTATTAAATATTGTTGGCTCCCTGAAAAATGACGCAATAGACATACCACCCGTACCTGCAGATACTATTATAAGGTTTACCGTAAGCAGCGATGTGTACGTAAGTATTCCGCAAAGCAAATCACGTATTTTAAATTTTACATGTAATATACCGGTAATAACACCCGCAATAGCACCTAATACAAATGCTATAGCAAGGCATAACCAAGGATTAACTCCATGCATAATCAAAACACCTGTGACAATAGCACCTAAAGGCATTGTGCCGTCTACCGACAAATCAGGAAAATCCAGTATAGAATAGGTTATATACACGCCCATAGCAAGTATAGCATACATAAAACCTTCTTCAAAAGTAACCTTTAAAACATTAAGAAAAATATCCATTCAACCAACCTCAATTACTCAATAGCGGAAATCTGCATTGCATTGCTGTATGCATCGGGAATTGTGATACCAAACGCTTTGGCAACACTTGTATTAATGACGGGGGTGGTATCTGTAATTGTGGCAACAGGCATAGCAGATGCATCTGCACCGTTTAAAATTTGTGTTGCGAGTTCAGCAGTTTTTTTGCCGAGTTCTACATAATCAATGCTTACAGACGCCAGACAACCTTTTTCAACCTGCTCAATCTCTGAGCCATATACGGGAATACCTGCCGCATTTGCCTGCTCAATTAATACAGACAGATTATTTACCACATTATTATCGGTAAAGTTGTTAATACAATCAACCTTTGCACAAAGTGAAGATGCCGCCTGTGGAATATCTGATGCACCCTGTACGCCCTGCGCTATAACTTCAATACCTCTTTCACGTGCAACGAGTTTTAAAACTTCTAACTGCGAAAGCGAGTTAGCCTCGCTGGTTGTATACAGAACGCCAATTTTTTTTACATCACTTTGCAAAGATGTAATAAGGTCTACCTGCGCACCAAGGTCTAAAATATCGCTCGTGCCGGTGCAGTTTGTTCCGGTTACTTTAAGGTCGTCAACAAGACCTGCTGCAACTGGGTCTGATACAGCGCAGAACACCACCGGAATATCGGTATTGATAGCAGCAGCATATGCAGAAAGCGCTGCCGGAGTTGCAATTGGAATAATCATATCGTATTTTTTTGCAACCATATTTTTAGCGATAGAATCACATGTTGCAGAGTCAAAATTGCCGTTTTGCAAGTCGATTACAATTTTGTCACCATACGTTTGCTTAAGTGCTGTTTCAACACCCTCGTAACAATTATCAAGCGAAGAATGCGAGCCGAACTGAATAACACCGACCGTCATTGCTCCGTCAACATTTGTGGTTACTGCTCCGCAACCGGTTAAAACCGATATTGCCAAAATCAATGTTACTGCCAATGCGATAAATTTTTTCATTTTTGATTACCTCTCTTTTTAAAATTTTGAGTATAATCGGTTCATTATCAGGAACGCTGTTTTTCTTAAATTCCTAATCGCGAATCGAAATTTAAGAAAATAAAAACACTCCTATCCCATAGAACCATGGGACAAGAGTGTAATAATCTCCTGCGTTGCCACCCAAATTCACTTGAATAACAAGTGCACTCACCGACATACCAACATATGTCTGCCATTATAACGGTTGGCCTCCGTCGCCCCTAACCTTTCGGCTCAGTTTGCCCTCCCGAGTCCATTCGCTCAAGTTTACATTACCGCAATCCCACCGCCTGCGGCTCTCTTCAATGCATTTACTTAAGTTACTACTCTCGTTCAACGGTTTATAAAATATTTATAGCACACAAAAAACTGTTTGTCAACACTTTTTTGAGTTTTTTAAAATCTGAAATCTCGTCTGTTCGAGTTTTTTATATCCTCTATATTTTGTATTGCAATCTTCTTTACTTTTTCGTTAGGAATTTTTTCAAGTTCTTTCTCTATCATATTATAGCCGACTTGTTTTGTTTCCTCTGTAGCGTAATCCTGCAAAAATTCCGTTAATGTCATAAGCGCATTGGGATGGCAGCAATTTTGTATCTGTCCGTTTTTGCACAGCGTCATAAATCTGTCACCCGTTCTGCCCTCGCGGTAGCACGCAGTACAAAAAGACGGAATAAATCCCATTTCCATCAGCCAGCGTACAACTTCGTCTAATGTGCGTTGGTCAGAAACATCAAACTGCTCTGTATCATGCGGGCGTTCCTCGCTGGTATAACCACCTACAGAAGTGCGGGAAGCACCGCTTATCTGTGATATACCCACAGACAATGCCTTTGCCCTTACCTGCTCTGATTCACGTGTTGAAATAATCATACCAGTATATGGCACCGCCATACGTATACAAGCAATAATTTTGGTGAAAATTTCGTCAGAAATACCGTTGTCGAACGCATCAGGATCAATATCATCGGCACGTTTGAGCCTTGGCACGCTGATCGTATGAGGACCAACACCGTGAACAGCCTCT
>JAZSLD010000038.1:0-6095 GCA_045535195.1 Clostridia bacterium
CTTTCGACTCTGTTTTTCTACTTTTATTCAGCAGATATAATATAATAATATACATTTTGTCCGCCATACTGAATTGACACATCGTAGTCGTCATATTTCTTTTCGATTTTTTCTTTAATTTCCTGCAGGTCTTTTTCGTAAACATCTTTGCCGTAAAAGATTGTAACTGTATCAGCGTCTTCACCGATAACTTCGTCTAAAGTGGCAAAAAATGCGCTGTCAATAGATTTTTTTGCGACGGCAATTTTACCATCAACAATACCTAAAATATCGCCCTGTTTGATTTTCTTTCCCTCAACAACTGTATTTCTGACAGCGTAAGTAATCTGACCGGTGCGTACATTGGCAATAGTTTCGTTAAACATTTCTGTGTTTTCGTCAACGTCTTCGTCTTCATCAAAGCAAACCATACAAGAAATTGCCTGAGTAACGCTTTTTGTAGGAATTATAACGACATTCTTATTGGTAAGGTTTTTAGCTTGTTCAGCAGATAAAATTACATTTTTGTTATTTGGGAAAACAAAAATGTTTTCTGCATTTAATGCTTCGATACCGTTTAAAATATCCTCAGCACTCGGATTCATTGTCTGACCGCCTTCAATGATAAGGTCAACACCGAGTTCCTTCATAACATTAACTATTCCGTCACCTACTGCGACAGATATAAATCCGTATTTTTTCGGCGGTTCTGCAGGTTTTTCGACTTCGGTTTTAACCTCATCTTCGGTAACAACTCTGTTCTCGTGCTGAATTTTCATATTATCGATTTTAATTTTAGAAAGTTCACCGAGTTTGAGAGCCTCGCCGATTACAATGTTTGGCTCGTTTGTGTGTATATGAGTTTTAACGATATCGTCATCTTCAATAACTACCATACAATCGCCGTATCTTTCGATTGTAGTTTTATATTTAAACACGTCGGCATTGGAATTAGATTTATGAATTAAAAATTCTGTGCAGTATTTGAATTTAATTTCTTCTAATGTTTCAAACTCCGCTTTTGGTGCTGAACTTTGTTCAGGAGCATCAGTACGTTCTATAATAATGCCGTTTTCCAGATAGGAGAGAGCACCCTCCCAGAAGCACACTAAACCTTTGCCGCCCGCATCAACCACGCCTGCCTGTTTAAGTTGCGGCAGAAGGTCAGGAGTGCGGTCTAATGCATCGTTACCAGCATCAATACTGCTTTTGAGCAGGGATATAATATCTTCAGCCGAGTCAGCATTTTTAAGTGCACCGTCGGAAATACCTCTGGCAACGGTTAATATAGTATCTTCAATAGGCTTCATAACTGCGCCGTATGCAGAATCAGCAGCAAACTTCAAAGCCTGCGCAAACTCAGCCTTGCCACAGGTATCAAGACCCGAAAATCTTTTTGCAATGCCACGCATCAACTGACTGGTTATAACACCGGAGTTACCTCTTGCACCGCGGAGTGCAGCAGATGACAAAGTTTTAGCAACAGTACCTATGCCTTTATCCCTTGCTTTGTTAACCTCTTCTACGCATGACTGCATAGTGAGTGACATATTTGTACCGGTATCTCCGTCAGGAACGGGGAAGACGTTTAAATCGTCTATCTCTGTTTTTTTGTTTGAAAGGTTATTACTGCCTGAGATAATCATATCCGCCAGCAATTCACCTGTTAATATCTCTATCACAGTATTCACCTCTATTCGCGTACTCTGGCGCCGTCAACAAAGACCTTGACGCTGTCAACCTCAAGACCTGTCATATAATTCAAATGATATTTCACGTTGCTGATGATGCTATCGCTTGTTGTTTGAATATTAACGCCGTATTCGATGATAATATGAATATCAACACTTATTTTTTTGTCAGGAGAAACATAAACGTCTACACCTTTTGAAATTTTATCTTTTACTAAAAGTGAAGCAATGCCTTTAGATTTTGAACTGTAAGCCATACCAACCACGCCGTAGCAGCCGGTGGTTATAATGCCGCAAATCTGTGCAATTACTTCGTTGTCAATAGTAACATTACCTTTTAAAAATTCTACACTTGCGTTTGCCATAAGTTAAAACACCTCCGTCAGAATTTGAGTACCTCAGCGCCTTGCATATTGCTTTCACGCTTGTGGCACGTGCAAAATATGATTTGGTTTTTTTCAGAATAATCTTTTAAAAATCCTGATGCATTTTCAAAGCGAATATCATCGTAAGTGATAAATGCATCATCAATAAACAAGGGATAATTACCCATTATTAATTCTATTATACCTAATCTTAAAGAAAAATACAACTGTTGAATTGTACCTGAACTGAAAAAATTTGAATTTTCGTATTTTCCGTCAGTTTTAATCTGTATTTCAAATGCGTCGTTTACTATGAGTTCGCCGTATTTTTCGCCTGTTATAGCATTAAAAATTTTTGCGGTTGATTTGGCGAGTTTAGGTGCAAAATTGCTTTTCAATTCTTCATATGATTGATTTAAAATGTCGGATGCAAGGTTTAAAATACGCAATTTTTCGCTTGCCTCGATGTGTGCCTCTTTTAAATCATCGATTTCCTGATTGATATTTATAAGTTCCTGCGATATGCCTTCTGCAGACTCTGTATCGCTTTTGATTTTTGCGCTTTCGGCGGTGAGATTGAGTATTTTTTCATCAATATATTTGATTTGCTCAGAAACGGTGCGTTCATCAATATCGACTTTTTCGCATTTTAAATTTTTAGCATCGCCATAGTTTTCAATAATATGTGTGGTTAACGAGTCGAATTCGGATTTTCGTTCTTCGTATATGCTTTTTAAAGTATTAATGTTAGAATTTTTCAATTCTTTGCGAGCGAACGCATCATCACTTTCACGTTTAAGCAATTTGTAGTGCTCTGTGCTTTCAAGATTATATTTTGTTAAAATCTCTGCTTTAAGTTGTTCGGTCTGCAGGATTTTGTTTGTCATATCGTTTGACATTTTAATAAGTTTTTTAGAATTAAAAAAGAAATATGCGGTGAGTAATGCAAAAATCATAGTTCCGATAAACGCCATAGGGTAGAACATACCTGATACAGTACATACAACTGCAAGTATTGCACATATGATACCGATTTTTTTGGCGGTTTTTGACTTGTCGGTAAAAAGTACCTCCTGCATTTTAGCAGAAGATATATCGGCAGAGTTATCTTTTAATATGATTTGTTCGTCATCTGAAGATATATTATTTAAAAATCTGTATTTATCATCAGATATATCATCATTTCCAAGTGCGTTTTTGTAAGATATTTCTGCATCTTTTAACTTTTCAGCGGCTTTTTCATATGCTGTCCAATCGGCATATTGTTTTGCTTTGTTTTTTGCTTCATTCAATTCTGACTTTGTTTTAATAGCATCATCAAGATGTGAGGTGATTTCGGTCAGTCTTTGGGCAAGAATGTTTTTTTGCTCATAAAGACTTTGCGCTTGTTCTTTTTTACTTTCTAAAACTTCCAACTGCTTTTCCAATGTTGGAATAATTGCCTTACTCCTGCGAGAAGAGGATAAGTCGGCAATCATATTGTTGATTTCGTCACACACAGCCTGATAAGAAACTTTTTCGTCGCCGCTTTGAGCGACGTTTGATATTTTTGATAAAAGTTCGCCGTCGGATGATATCTGTGCGCCTTCAGCACCGAGGAAAAGGGTTTTTAAAAAAGAGTCTTCGCTCATTTTAAAAAGTTCAGCACCTACCTCGTCAGAATCAGAAACTGCAACTGTGTCACCGGTGGTTTTGTTAATCATAGTAACATCTTTTTTTCTGCCGGTGGCTGATACTCGGCGTGATAGTGAATATTCTGTACCGTTTAAAGTGAATTCTACTTCGCCGCACATATCCTCGCCACTCCACGGCATATATTTATCGCGGAAAGAAAGGTCCTTTGCACGTGATTTTTTTGCGCCGTAAAAGATGAATCGTATAAAAGACAAAAATGTACTTTTGCCCGATTCATTTTCACCGAATATCACGTTAAGTCCATCAGAAAGTATGTATTCTCTGTCGGATATACCGCCGAAGTTTTTGATATACACACGGTTAATTATCATTTTTATCCGTTCCTTTCAAAAGGTCAGGTCTGTATTTTTGAGTTATTTCCAACGATTTCTGTTTGCGCCATTTTTCAATTTCGGCATGATTTCCCGAAAGCAGTACATCGGGAACTTCCATACCGTGAAATTCAGGCGGACGAGTGTAGTGTGGGTATTCCAAAAGCCCGTTAAAGTGCGATTCGTCCGTGAAACTGTCCTCGTTTGAAAGCACCCCGTCAATCATACGGCTTATTGTGTCTATAAGTACCATCGCTGGTAGTTCGCCGCCGGTAAGCACATAATCGCCGATAGAGATTTCCTCGTCTACAATTTCGTCTATTATGCGCTGGTCAATGCCCTCGTAGTGACCACACAAAATTGCGATATTTTCAATTTGCGATAAACGTATAGCGTCTTTTTGTGTAAGTACCTTGCCTTTTGGCGACATATATATAAGATGCGGTTTTTTGCCGCGCTTTTCTTCAATGTTTTTAAATGCACTGTAAATAGGAGTCGCCTGCATAACCATACCGCGACCTCCGCCGTAAGGAGCATCGTCCACACGGTTATGCTTGTTGTCGGCAAAGTCACGTATGTTTACCGTATTAAATTCCAATATGCCTTTGTCGGCTGCTCTGCCAAGCATACTTGAGTTCAGCACGCCGTCAAACATTTCGGGGAAAAGGGTAAGAATATCAAAAATCATAAATCAAGTAACCCCTCCGGAAATTTTACTTTTATTACTTTGTTTTCAAGGTCAACCTCTAAAATGTTTTCCTTTAAAGCGGGGAAGAGAATTTCTTTTTCTCCTTTGATAGAGTATACATCGCAACCGCCTGCGGGGAATACGTTGTCAATTTTTCCGTATAAAGTGTCGCCCTCGTATACCGATAATCCTATAAGGTCAGCAATAAAGTATACACCTTCAGGCAGGTCGAATTCATCACGGCTCACAAGAAGAATTTTACCTTTTAACTTTTCTGCCTGCTCGATGGAGTCAATACCTGCAAATTTAACGATTGCATTATCTTTCTGGTAAGAAACAGACTTAATCTCATAGCAGTTGCCGTCATTGTCGTAAAGACGTTTTAATCCGCCCACAACGTCGGTAGAGTCTGCCCAAACCACCATTTTAACTGCGCCGCGAAGAGCATGTGTATTTACAACTTTTCCTATTTCAAGAAAATTATTATCCATAGTTAATCACCATAATTAATTACAATAATTATTCTGTTTAACCTAATATAGCACAGCAAAATGAATGCTGTGCTATATTAGAAGTCTTTATCAGACTATATCAACAGAAACCTTTACGTTGTTCTTACTTGCAGCAGCTTTCATAACAGAACGAATAGATTTTGCAATTCTGCCCTGCTTGCCGATAACTTTACCCATATCATCTTCGTGAACGTGCAGTTCTAAAACGATAGAGTTTTCGTTTCCTTTCTGTTCAACTTTAACATCGTCAGGATGCTCAACAAGCGATTTGGCAATGAATTCAAGCAATTCTTTCATATGAATTACTCCTTTGCTCAATTATTGTAATACGCCGCTTTTTTTCAGAAGAGCTCTTACTGTATCGGTGGGCTGTGCACCGTTGCCGAGCCATTTTGTTGCTTTTTCTGCATCGATATTAATTGTAGCAGGGTCTGTCAAGGGGTTATAAGTACCGATTTCCTCGATAAATCTGCCATCTCTGGGGTATCTTGAATCAGCAACAACAACTCTGTAAAAAGGTGATTTTTTAGCACCCATTCTTTTTAATCTGATTTTTACCATTTGTATTCACCTCCTTAAAGTGGTGTTATTTTAATTATATAATAACATTTAAATTATTATCTGAAGAAACCGCCCATTCCGCCAAGACCACGCATCTGGCGTTTCATGGCTTTTGGGTTGGATAACTGCTTCATCATTTTGCGCATCTGCTCAAACTGTTTAAGCAGTATGTTTACGTCCTGAACTTTAGTTCCGCTGCCGTCTGCTATGCGCTTTTTGCGTGAAGAGTTTATAATATCTGGATTTGTGCGCTCTGCTTTTGTCATTGAGGTGATTATTGCCTCTACCTGAAA
>JAZSLD010000209.1:0-9621 GCA_045535195.1 Clostridia bacterium
TTTCAGGGTGCTTTAAGCAGTTTTGAACATCAGATTTTCATATTTAGACGCGAAACAAAACCCCCGTAATACTGACGTATTTCGGGGGTTTTTGACAAAGTATAAATTGAAAATATGGATTCAAAACCAATACTTCCTTATCGTTCTCGGTCTAATGCAGGGGTTTTAATTTTTAATATGTTGTTGTGTAGAATGTGTAATGATAATAATCATCAAGCAAATTATGCTCTGCATATGTAAACTCCCAACCGAGCATATCGCTGAAGAATGTGTTGCTCACATACGTTGTACCGTCAACTAAAATCGGTTTGGAAATTGCGTGCTTGGCTCCGTCTGTATATGCAAAGGGCGAGTCAATGGCAAATTCTAAAGTTGTATATCCGGGGAAGAATTCACTTGTTAATGTTATATTGCCATTATTGTACTCAATAGCAGCACTATCGAAATATCCTGCCTCTATAGTCTGGCGGAGTGGAACATAGATTTCTCCGTCAACAACTGGAAGTGCGCCGCAACTTTCGCTTACATACCATACGGGATATGTGTTTTCTATACCAGCGGGTTCTTCACTTTCTATATACTGATGTCCCATATCTGTTAAAGTAAACGAATTCTCATCAGTAAGCACGGGGAATTCAACTTTGGTACTGCCTATTTTAGTAAGATTTGTGCTAATATCAACTGTAAAATCCAGTAATCCGTCGGACTCATATATCCATTCGCCGCCTGTAAGTGCTGTGTAAATCTGTGCAATATCTATTGAAATATCAACACGCACATCGCCGCTTTTGATTTTACCGCCGCTTAAAGTGTATACACACTTCAAGCCGTCTTCACCTAAAATCTTCCATCCTTTTATAGATGGGAATTTAATATAAGAATAGTCCGTTTCAGGCGTAATATTTGCCATCATTTCAGGTAGCATAGCCATCAGTTCGTCTATATACGCGGTAAGTCCGTCGTTGTCCATTTTGAGTGTGTATTTGCTGCCACCACCCTCAATAGTTGCGTGTTTAGCATAAAGGTCTGTACCCATCTTTTGCATACTGTCCATATACTCTTCGTCAAACACAGACTCCATTTCATCAAGCACAGTTTCATCAAATGCAATATCGTCTATTGACATTTTCATATATTTATTCAAGAACGGATATGAATAAATAATATCAAAAACAGGCGCTTCGTCATTTGATAAATCCATATTTATCCACATTCCCATTTTTGCATTTATGCCAACATTAAGATTAGAATTAACGTCTATATCGTGTTCACTTTCGGTAGTAAGCGCCAGTTTGATTTTTTTATAATCACCGCTGATATCTGCCTGTAAGTGCATTGTCCCGTCGTATGCAAGCAATGTGCGCAAAATCGACTCTACATCTACATAATTATTAAGTTCTTGCGAAAAATCAACTTCATCAAGAAGTGCGGCAATTTCCTCACTGCTGTCAAACGTAACGGAAATAGTGTAATCAGCCGTGTAGTTTGTCATTATATCCGTAAAAAATGCAGGTAGTTCTGCTGCGGATACGCTCATAGTGAGCATAAGCATTGCCAGTAGGATTGAAACTATTTTCTTCATATGTATTCTCCTTTCTAAAGTTCCTTTAATTTTATATTATCATACAAAATGTAGTTTGTAAATAAAAAAATGGCATATCGCATTAAGCGATATGCCATTTAAAGTTTTGCTTATTATTTGTGAGCCTCAAAAAATCTGTGCAGGATTGCAGCGATTTCTGCTCTTGTGGTGTTGTCTTTCGGATTGAGTGTAGATTCTGTTCTACCATTCATCAGTCCGCTGCCAACAGCATACTGCATAGCGGAGATTGCATACTCGGAAACGTCTGCAACGTCGGTGTAAGAGAGAATATTTGTATTCTCGCCAACGCTTACATCGTAACCTTTGTACTGTGCGTATCTGTGCATAATTGCAGCAATCTGTTCTCTTAAGATATTGTCGTCAGGACCGAACGCTGTGTCGGAATAACCTTTAACAATGCCATTCTTCTCTGCCCAAACAACGGCTTTTTCGTAATATGTATCGATTGCAACGTCTGCAAACTGGCTTGCATCTGCAATTTCAGGTGCACCCTCTGCTCTGTAGAGAACTGTTACGAGCATCGCTCTTGTAAGCGGTGAGTTAGGTGCAAATGCATCTTCTGCAACGCCATTCATCAAAGCATTGTCTATAACATAGTCAACATCTAAGTGATACCAAGCAGATGTGTCAACGTCTGCAAAGCGTACTGCGGGGCAACCGCCTTCTGCTGTACCGGGGCAACCTGCTGTGCCGTCTGACCATTTAGCGTAGAGAGTGATGTTGCCTGTAACTGCTGTATCAAAGTCAAACAGTTTTGTAAGTGCGAGGTCTGTGTACCAGCCTACAAATCTGTAACCATCTCTGGTTGTTTCGGGAGCAGTAATCTTTTCACCACGTTTTACTGTAACATCTTTAACAATCGTACCGCCGTTTGCATTGAACTTAACGGTTAAAGTTGAAGAAGTTGAGCCACCTGTAACAGGACTGGGTAATGGAAGTTTGGGGTCAGGGTTAACAACTGTTTCGTAACCAACGAGTGCATACTCGGAGAACTTCTTAACATAAAGTGTTACCTTGGATTTATCCGGTGCAATTACGATATACTCGCCATCAGCATTTGGTGCGGTTTTGATTTCTTCAGCAACGCCGTTATGCATTCTGTGAACGAGGAAGTCAACAAAGCCTCTCATGCTTTCGGGGATAATAATATCAATTTCTATCAAATCGTTTGTTTCCGAAACAAACTCTCTGTCTTCGTCAAGCACCACGCTGTCGTCATTTTCATCATTTCCGTCATCTGTATATTGAGTATATGTAGTAACTTTTTCAATAACGATATCTAAAACAACTTTATTGTCACTTGCTTTGTTTTCTTCGGTATCGTTTTTGTGGATTTCGGTTTCAAGATTTGCAGAAATTTCTCTGTCTTCAATGTTGATGTTAGCATTAACAGTAACTTTTCTTCCTGTTTCTTCTTTTTCTTCATTGTGACGGTCTTCTTTTGTTTTATCTTTATCTTCTTTAATACCGCCGTGGTTTTTAACCTCTGCTTTATCGTTCTTCTGGATTTTTACCATTTCATTACAGAGAGAACATTTGTTGAATGTAAAGTTGTCATTTTCATGATGGAACACAAATGTATGAGAAAGTACATCAGTTTTCAAAGATTCAAGATTTATAATCTCTCTTGTGCAGGCAGCATCTTCAAAAGATTTTTCGCATACAGGGCAGTACCAGTGTTCTCTTGTACCCGTTTTAAAGCATGTTGCTGCAACAGCATTTACCTTTATGGGATTATGAGCCGCAGGAATTCTTATATTATCTTCTTTAATTGTGTTACAGCATGTATAAACAATTCTCTTTAAACCGTCTACAGTACAAGTTGCAGTTCTTACGATTTTTTCACATTCTTCGTTATGAGTGTGCTGAAGTTTCGCTATACGAACTTCTTTATAGTGACCGCATTCGTTACCACAGTATACCCATGCAAGACCTTCTGCATCTTCTGTAGGTTCTGTTTTAACAACCTGACCAACATAATTGTAACTGTGACCAAGTGCAGGAGTTGTATACTGCTCTACAGTAATTTCTGTTATTAAGTCGTGAGAGAAGTCTTTATCGCAGACTGTACAGTGCTTATGAGCAAGTGTACCTGTATGTGTACAGGTTGCAGGCTCTTCATCGATTTCTTCTAAAGTATGACCTGTTGCAGGAACAGTTTCCTGTTTAACAGTAACCGTACTACATGCTACACACTTTTCACCTTCGGTCAAACCGTTCAGTTCACAAGTAGGAGCAATTGCGCGCATTTTAACTTTGTTATTACCATGATTATTTAAATCTTTGTCAGTTACAACGCTTGTAACTTTCTGTGTACGTGCTGCGTCTGTAAACAATCCGCCACAAGTTTCACATGACCAATGTTCAAGGATACCTGTAGATGTACAGGTAGCAACAACACCTGCTGTGTAACCGTCATTTGCACTATGACCTGTTGCAGGGATTTCTACGGGGTCGCCAACGGGCAATCCGCACGCACAGTAATTCTGCATTTCGCCTGCATCTGTGCAGGTTGCCGCTTTTGTTATAACTGCATCTTCTGCAGAGATAACACATGTATGTTCAAGTTTGGGAATTTCAACTGTTTCTGTGTGGTTAGAGTCGTTCAAACAAACTCTTGTTTTAGAACCGGTTGCCTGTTCTGTAGGCTGAACTGTTATAGTCCACTCACCCCAGTTATGTCCTAAAGCAGGAACGGGTTTCTGTGTTACAAGTACAGTACTACATACTGAACAGTGTGAGCCTTCTGTTTTACCTGCTGTTGTACAGGTTGCTGCTACTGCAGCATCAGTAACTACTGTATGTCCGTTTGCAGGTATACTTGTACGTGTCTGTGTATGACCACACACTCTACAAACACCGCCGGCTGTCATACCTTTTTCTGTACATGTAGGAGTGATTTCAGCGATTGTTTCATAATCGTGTGGAAGTTTATTCAATGTAAGCGCAGATTTATCCATTTCATCAGTTGCGCCGGCATCACTAAAGTCTTTTTTACAAAGGATACACATATAATGCGCTGCTACACCTGTTGATGTGCAAGTAGCGGGTACTTCTGCAACGAAAATTGTGTTGTGATTTAATTTTGGAATAGTCTGCTGAGGTTCAA
The DNA here is from genome assembly GCA_045535195.1 of Clostridia bacterium. GTDB lineage: Bacteria > Bacillota > Clostridia > UMGS1810 > UMGS1810 > SIG455. Next base: position 4,713 of record JAZSLD010000209.1, read on the forward strand.
CTGTTCCGTTAGCACCACAGTTGTAACTGTCGTGGCTTACGCATTTAACACCTTCGGTCCAGCCCATTTCATCACAAGTTGCAGGAACTGCAGGAACAACCTGCAGTAAATGGTTAATTGCAGCAGATACAATATAAGATGATGCACCGCTATAATTGATTGTCTGAGTTCTTGATGCGAATGTGATCGTTGTAGAACCTGTTAAAGAAACAGTAACCTTGTGAAGACCGTCTTCATTATATGAAACAACATTATCAAGATAAAATGCTATATCTTTAAGGTATGTGTCTTTATTTGCAGAAAGTTCACCTGCTGTAAGGTTGTCAGCATTTTTGTATGTAATTGTCAAAGTTTTGGTTGCACCTGATGCAGCAGTTTCCAGTCCGCTTCTTGATACTTCGCTGAAAATTGAGCCGGCATCGAGTGTTCCGGCAGTAGCCAAATCGCTGCCATCGGCAATTACAGCATCAGCAGGATAGGTTATAGCAACATTAATTGTGCTCGATACTGTTCCGGCGTTAAATTCGGCAATCGCCTGATCATCACCGCCTAAAACTGTTGTAATAAAGGGTTTGTCAAAAAAACCTCTTATAGTTGACATATCGAGAGTCGCTTTGTAATCAATACCCATACCGTCACCGACAGTATCTAGGGATATTGCTCTGTCTGAATAATCTCCTTCTCCGCTTTTGCGTGCAAGAACACTAACGCCGAGAGTCATATCGAGAGGGTTAGTAATATAGGAATACCCATGCGTATGTTCTTCAATCGTCGCCGCTGAAACGGTTGTAAACATTGAAGCAATCATCATAATTGCCAGTACAATACTTACAAATCTTTTCATTGTTATTCACTCCTTATATGATTTATATATATTAAACACAAAAGTATATACATAATAATTATACATCTGCAACAAAAAATTGTCAATAAATTTAATGTATTTAATCTTACAGAATTTACTTGATTTTTATGTGCAAATATATACAAATAAAAAAGTTTCGGGCACATAAACATTAAGAACAAGGTTAATACGATAAATTGAAGCATAAATACAACGAAAAAGACAGTTCAACGATTGTCTTTTTTATGTTTAATATCTTTGCGTTTGCATATACTATCTACAAAATCAGTTTAAACAGGTGATATTAAATGCAAAAGTTATTAAAGCAGATTTTTCTTTTTCTGGTGGGCGGAACGGTGTATATTATAATAGAAATCATATGGCGGTGGCTGTGGAAAAACACTCCTACGCATTGGACAATGTTTGTGCTTGGCGGACTTTCATTTTTATCTATCGGCTACATCAACGAAATCTTACCACGCAGAACATCTTTGTGGCTTCAATGCCTTATAGGTACGGGCATTATTCTTTTACTGGAATTTATATTTGGGTGTATACTGAACCTCTGGCTGAAACTCGACATATGGGATTACTCTCACCTGCCGTTTAACATTTTAGGTCAGGTCTGCCTGCCGTTTGCTTTTGCATGGTACGCCTTAACCGCCGCAGCAATTATAGCAGATGATTACCTGAGGTTTAAAGTGTTTAATGAAGAAAAACCTAAATACAAATTATCTTTTAAAAGACAATAAAAAAAGACAGTTCATACCGAACTGTCTTTTTTGCTATGCATCATAAGAAAACACAATACAATTATCAATATTCTGTTTATTAATTAAAAACTTGGCTTTTCGTGCACTTCCATCAGGCTGATGTCCCTGATTAAAAACAGAAAGTGCCTGATTCATATTAACACGGTTAAGTTCAAAAATTCTCATCCTCTTAAATTTCACAGAATGTTTCATACGAGAAGCATAAGAAATCTTTCCTCCGTCAACATATGGCTCGTCTAATAATTCCATTCTTTTTTTTGCCATTTCGTTATTCATATCGGCATCTTTAATAGTTTCATGTTCATAAATTACATACCATAACTTTCCATATCTCGCTATAGCATCCAGTACATTTTCCTGATCATTTCCAGGGGCTTCATTTTTACTTATGTCACTTGCTTTCAAATCGCCATAAAAATTATCTTTAGGAAAAATCAAATCAAAATCCAACATATTCGAATCTTTCAAATTTCCGATATATTTTATTTGATCTTCATAGTCGTTTTGTTTAACAAATGTTGCAAATTTATATTCAAGACTCCATCCAGGCCATTCGGTGCCTTTCCATTGATACCACAAAGCGTCTTTCATTTCGCTAATTGCTTCATCTGCGGTAATCCATTTATCAAATGTAAATTCATTGTTAAATGATTTGAAAATTTCAAATACAGAATTACCACTAAGATTTCCATCAAGATATTTTTTGAAATTTTTACTTAAAATTGAAGTAACATGGTTGCCTCTATAATCAATCTTTTCGAAAACACCATGAGTAACAGCCTGATAGATATCATTAGTATACACGTGCGCAGCACTTGAGTTTAATTTTCTGCCAATGTAATCTTCCAGTCTAAACTCAACAAAAACAACAAGTCCATCATAATGATAAATCCCCATAAGTCTTATGTTGGTATTAGGATCGTCTTTATGCTCATTATAAAAATCTTTAAACCACGGCTTGAGTTGACATCTTTTTTTAAATATCGGATGAGGATTGCTCAAATATGTTACAGAAGATGTAAGGAAATACTCTTTGATCCCGTTATGATGGTAAGTATACACTTTTTTTGTTTTATTATACTTTTCTATCGCACAACTATCACCCAACGCACTACGATATGCATTTAAAATATCACTGGATTTAGATAAAGGCTGATCATAATCGATTGCCATTTGCATATTGGGTGATATTTGTTCACTTTTAAAAACTTGTTCTCTTTCCATATGCACTTTCCTTTCGCCATCATACGCAAATAATTGTTCAGCAAGGTATTCAACACAATTAACATTTACTGCGTTTCCAAACTGCTTATATGCACAATGATCATTAGGGTGCGGAATAAAATCATCGGGAAAACTCTGCAATCTGGCAGCCTCTCTGGGAGTTAATCTACGTTTATATCTGCCGATAATTGGCATTTGAACAATAGCAACAAGCGTAGGAAAAAACGTCGGTCTTTTAACCCTTATCCCCGATGGTCTGAATTGAATAAAACCGTCCCAGACAGACTTTATACTTTCGCCTGCCTGCCATTCAAATTTGCGTTCTGTCGGAGTAAAATCTTCGAGATAATTCCACTTTTTAAGCCATTCGTCGATAAACTTTTTGTTGTTTAAATACAAGTTTCTGTTTTTGGTGCAAAAATCCGCTTTCCACTTAGGATATTCATCCAGAGAGTATGTTTGACCAAATTCAAATGACCATATTGGAAAACCTATTACAGTTTCTTTTATACCATTATAAAATTCGTCCCAGCAATTAAGAACTTTTTCCTCATGCTCACTTATATAGTATTTGCTGTCTGCATTATCATCAATAATATCGGAATTAAATATGTCAAATTTATAATTATCATCAGGGATATTTATATTTAGTTCTCCATCGTATACATCTTTTTTTATACCGGTTATATATACTCTTTCTCTTAACTGCGGTATTCCCAATTGATGGGGGCTCATAACAGTTATTTTAATATTATAGCCTAAATCGTCAAGAGATTTTTTTATAACAGAAATTGTATTTCCACCATCATGAGTAAGCAAATTCCTCACATTTTCAAGAAATACATATTTAGGATTAGTTGCCTTTAATATCCTTACAATTTCAAAAAACAAAGTGCCTTTTGTTTCATCAGCAAACCCCAAACGGCTACCTGCTTTAGAAAAACTTTGGCAGGGGAAACCAGCACATAACACATCATATTCTGGAATTTTTTTTACATCGATTTCTCTTACGTCACTGTATGCATCAATTCCGTAATTTTCTTTATAGGTTTGTACTGCATATTCATCAATCTCGGCAGCCAGTACACATTCGCCACCAAGATTTTTCATAGCCTGATGAAATCCGCCTATGCCGGCAAATAAATCTATAAATTTATACGACCTGTTAATGTGGCATCACCGCCTTATACAAATACTAATACAGATAATTTTATCACAAAATCATTTTTTTTGCAACCTCTAACGTTAAATGATTTTACATATATTAATACTTAAAAAAGACAGTTCATACCGAACTGTCTTTTTTAAGAAAAACTTATTTACTCATACATTCCTGAACTGCAACTGCTACAGCAACGGTCATACCAACCATGGGGTTGTTACCTGCGCCGAGCAGACCCATCATCTCAACGTGAGCAGGAACTGAAGAAGAACCTGCAAACTGAGCGTCTGAGTGCATTCTGCCCATGGTGTCTGTCATACCGTAAGAAGCGGGGCCTGCAGCCATATTATCGGGGTGCAGAGTTCTGCCTGTACCGCCGCCTGAAGCAACTGAGAAATATTTTTTACCCTGCTCGATACATTCTTTTTTGTATGTACCTGCAACGGGGTGCTGGAAGCGTGTGGGGTTGGTGGAGTTACCTGTGATAGACACGTCAACGCCCTCTAAGTGCATGATAGCAACACCCTCACGAACATCATCTGCACCGTAGCATCTAACTTTTGCTCTTTCGCCGTCTGAGTATGCTTTTTCAGATACAACATTAACTTTACCTGTAGCATAGTCAAACTCAGTTTTAACGTATGTGAAACCGTTAATTCTTGAGATAATCTGTGCAGCGTCTTTACCAAGACCGTTAAGGATTACTCTTAAAGGTTCTTTTCTAACTTTGTTAGCGCTTTTTGCGATACCGATAGCACCCTCAGCAGCAGCGAATGATTCGTGACCTGCGAGGAATGCGAAACATTTTGTTTCTTCTCTTAAAAGCATAGCGCCGAGGTTACCGTGACCGATACCTACTTTTCTGTCATCTGCAACAGAACCTGGGATACAGAATGCCTGTAAGCC